>CBINGV010000001.1:0-66669 GCA_966250255.1 uncultured Flavobacteriales bacterium
GTTGTGGTCGGTGATCAGGATCCCGATATTTTTTTTGCGCAGGTCCGAAACGATGCTTTGAATATCTTCCACGGCGATCGGGTCGACGCCCGCAAAAGGCTCATCGAGCAGGACAAATTTCGGGTTGGTGGCCAGCGCACGGGCGATCTCCGTGCGGCGTTTTTCCCCACCCGAAAGGCGGTTACCGAGGTTTTTTCGGACGTGCGTGAGACTGAATTCTTCCAGCAATTGCTCCAGTCGCTCTTTGCGCTGCACCTTCGTCAGGTCGGTCATTTCGAGGATGGACAGGATGTTGTCTTCGACGCTGAGCTTGCGGAAAACCGAAACTTCCTGAGGCAGGTAGCCCAAGCCGAGCTGTGCGCGCTTGTACATCGGGTAGTTGGTAATTTCGAGGTCGTCCAGGAAAACCGAGCCTTCGTCCGGGCGCACCAAACCGACGATCATGTAAAAGGAAGTGGTTTTCCCGGCGCCGTTCGGGCCAAGCAGACCGATAATCTCACCCTGGTTCACTTCCACGGAAACCCCTTTTACAACAGGGCGTCCCTTGTACGTCTTTTTGATGTTATGTGTGTGAAGCTTCATCCGGACAAAAATACGATTATTTTATGATTATAGGAATCCTCCCCCTTAGTCCCTCCCGAAGTGTCGGGATAGACTCTCCGAAGGGGGAAAATAAATTTTGATCCTGGAAGAAGGATTGCGGAAAGTGATCAATTAATCTTCGAATTTAAAATGTGAAGGACCATCTTGCGCGGACACCTAGCGGGTTCACACCCGGATCGAGGTGCGTCATCCGCCACACAAGGTCAACGCGGAAAAACTTGAAAATATTTTCCACCCCGACAGAAGTTTCTGCGTAAGGGATCAAACCGAATTGCTTGGTAAAGCTTGGAATAATCATTTCGCGGGAATGGCGTTCGCTGAGAGAACCGTAAACCACGCGTCCCGAAGTGACCAAACGCCATTTGAGCTTTTTGATCAGCGGCAGGCGGTCGAAAAAGAGGCCTTCCCAGTGATGCTCGATGTTTCCGCCGATGTATTTATCGGAAATAAATTCGAAGAAATTCAACTTATTAAAGGCGCTCGTCAGCAGCCAGTAGGATTGGTTTCCTTCGTGTACCTTCAGGAAAGGATAGGCCGCCGTTCCGAAGATGTAACCGGCATTGATCCCATATTTCAAGTAACCCCAAACGCCCACGTTGCGGTTGTGTGACATCTGGAACTCGATTTTCTGGTAAGAATAATCGCTGCCGAACACGCCTTTGATCCCAAAAATGCCCTGCACGGAAAAGATCGGGTATTTGGAGCGCAGAGAGGTACGGTCGAAAGCACCGGAAATAAATTCTTCGTCCTTCGTCCAGCGGATGCGCGCCGTAATTTCGGCTGTTTGCACGCGGGAAATGTTCACCAGGTTGCTGTCGGCATCGTAGCGCTGGTAATTCGCCAGCCCGAGCGGAGTGTATTCCTTCCATTCAAAACCGCCGAAGAGAATGAGGTCTTTTTTGACGTCCTTCTCGAAGTTGATCCCGGTCTTTTCAACGAAAGTCAGCTTGTCCAGCGGCCCGGTGCGGAAGAGCGTATTGAAGGTCGATCCCACGGACGCGGCTGTGGGCGACTGACCGATTTGCTCGATGTCGTAATTGTAATAGGCTGAAAGCAGCCCGCGTTTTTTCTTTGTCACGTTCCAGCGCAGGGAAGCGCCGTATTTGAAGCGTTCATCGCCCCAGCCGTAGGCGACTTTTCCGCCCAGCTCGATCACGCGCGAAAACTTGTTCGAAGTGCGCAGCGCCAGCCCGGTCCGGAAACTTTCAACGGGGTTAAAGCTCAGCAAACTGTAGGCATTTCCCAGCTCGAAAAGCCCGATCGGGATGTAACCCGTGGTACCAAGATAAGCCAGGTTTTTCATCGTCCGGAAAATCCGGGTATCCTCCAGCGAGTCGATCATATCCACAATGCCTTCTTCCTGGATCGAAAGGGGCTCATGCCGGTGGGCTTTCCAATAGGCTTCGCTCCGCAGTTCGGAGCTGTCGGCATATTCCACCGTAGAGTTTGAATTGTAAAAGTCGTCGTCCCGTTTTTTGTTGACGACGTAATATTTCCGGGTGGAGGTTTTGCGGGCGAAAAAGCCGTAAACCTTGGATTTTTGGGTCAGTTTCAGGTCAACAATCAGCTTTTCCTTCGTGAGCATCCACACTTCCTTTTCCACGAGCTTGAATTCCTGCTCGAAGTACAAATCCTGCACGTAGTTGATGTTCGCCCCCGGGGAAATACGGGCGGAAACCCGTTTTACGGCATAGGTCGTGTCGTGGATCCACATTTCGCCTTCAAACGTGACATCACCCTCGCGTTTCGGGACAAAGCGCAGCTTATAGCACCACTGGTTATCGATGAAAGTCGAATCGTCGAGGTAAAAGCGGTAAAAATTGCGGGCGTAATTGGATACCGGGCTCACGAATGAACGGTCAAACAAAACGAGGTTGTTGTCGTAAATGTTCATGTCGAGGTACATGTCGCCCACGATCTGGTTCAGCTGCAGGTTGTCGATCCCCGTGATTTTGGATGCGGTAATGATCTCGCGTTTCTTTTTCGGGTTGTTTTTGAAATAAAAATCCGAAATGGATTCGCTCAGCAGGAAAGGCAGGTAACTTTTGCCGTTTTCGGCCGAATCGAGGTAATCCATCACCAGGTCGAGGCGCTTGATCACCGGCATTTTATTGAATTTGTCGCCGATGTTGTTGACGTCAAACTGGATCTTGTTGTACAATTCGTATTCGTAGGCGTCCAGCTTTTCTTTATTGTTGATGTCCTTGTGCTTGATCACGCGTTTGTGCAGGCGGGTGGAGGGTAGCTCGTCGGGTGGTTTTACAAAAACTTCCTCGACTTCGGCTGTCAGGACGTTCAGCTTCACATTGATTTCCTGGGTGACATCTTTTTTGACGAAAACCGTTTTGGTCACATAACCGAAAAAAGAAACCTGGAGGCTGTCGGTGGCGTAGTATGTTTCGATCACGAAATAACCGGCGGTGTCGGCAATTGCCCCGATTTTGGAATCGTAGAAACGGACACGGGCATTGGGAAGGGCTTCACCGGTCACCGCGTCTGTTACCTTTCCGTAGACCTTGGTTTGCTGCGCCCCTCCGAAAAGGCTGATCCCGCAAAAAACAAGAAGTACTAAAAGGGGAGCCCTCATGCCGATCAACTTTCTTTGTTACGTTTTTTCTCTACACCAACAACGACAAATATACTCAATTCGTATAACAAAATAATCGGGATGGAAACAATAATCTGGCTGATCATATCGGGTGGCGTGATGATCGCCGAAAGGATCAGAACGCCCACGATGGCATGCTTGCGGTATTTGCGCAGGAACACGGCCGTGATGATGCCCAGTTTCCCGAACAGGTAAGCCACCACCGGCAGGAGAAAAAACAAACCACTGTAAAAGACCGTCGAAATGATGGTGCTCATGTAGGAATTCAGGTCGAATTCGTTCTGGATTTCGTTCGTGATTTTAAAGGTCCCGAAGAAGTGCACGCTCATCGGGGCAACCACGAAATAACCGAAAAGGATCCCGAAGAAAAAGAGCAGGCTGACATAAAAAACGATGCCGCGCACCACATTTTTTTCATTTTGCTTGAGGCCCGGCTTTACAAAAGACCAGATCTGGTGAAAAATAAAAGGAAAGCCCAAAACGACCCCGCCGATGAAGGACATCCAGATGGCATAACCGAATTGCCCGCCGACCTGTCGCGACTGGATGGAAGCCGGAATGTGGTCCACACACATGATCTTGAAATTCGAGCAGAAAAAGTCATAGGTCACAAAATCCGAGCGCAGCATCGACATGAAAATATTGCGCATGATCCAGTCCATGTTCCACCACACGGCAATGGCAATGATGATGATCACGGCTGCGGACTTTACCAATCGCCACCTCAACTCTTCGAGGTGGTCTAAAAATGACATTTCCTTACGATCTGACATAGAGGGTACAAAAATAGTGAAACACTTTCAATTGCGTTCAATTTTTGTCGAAAACAGGCGTAAATTCTGAACGTTTAACCCAAAAACCGGCTTGTTTTTGTAAAACACCTAAACACACGGAAAAGATTAAGCGGGAAGGAGTTGTCAGAAAACAGAAACTCAGGGTTCTTCCCGCAAACGCTCAAACACGCTGACGTATTCCTCCAGTTTTTCAAATAAGCCCTTCAAATCGGCCGGGATGGCCTGCGGGAACAGTTTCCGGATTTGTGCAACACCGCTGCTTACCGCTTTTTCAGCACCCGCCCGGTCGTTTGCAGCAAATCTTTCGGCCATCAGTTTCATGCTTTGATTGACAATGGCTACCGTCATCATCCGCTTGTGGTTCAGGTCCAGCGTCATGTCCAGCAAGCCTGTGGCCGTGCTCCATTCGGGATGCAGCTCTTTTTCCACCACTTTTTGTTTTTTGCTCGCCGGATCGGTATACACCAGGCGTGCAACTACTTTTTGCTTTTCAATGGCCGGGGTTGAATTGATAATATCCATTTTGAGCAGGGCCATTTTTTGCAGCCCGGGGAAGAGGTGGTCCACGTCAACCGTGAGCTTGCCTGCATTGAGTTGTGCATTTTCATAGCCGAGCAGTTGCCGGTAAACAATCTGGTCGTTGAATAACACTTCCAGCTTAACATCGGTCCCTATCGGGTTGGTAACACCGTCAAAAATTTTGAGGAAAGCCTGGCTGAAGTGAGAAGGATCGCCGGCCATCTGCATCGATCCGCCTCCAATCGTTGCCAGTTGTTCCAGCAAGGCCGCATTGTAATCGTAGCCCACGCCGATCGCAGAAATTTGCAGTCCTTTAGCGGCATAGCTTTTTGCGAGGTTCACGGAAAGCTCCGGGGCATCGCCGCCGTAGCCGTCAGACAGGAGCACGAGGCGGTTGACCATCCCTGCTTTTTTATTCAGCTCCAGCTGCTTGAGCCCTTCTTCAAAGCCGATTGAGATGTTTGTTCCGCCGCGGGGCTGCAGGACACGGATCACATCACAAATGGCATTTTTATCGGTGACAAACTGGGAGGCCAGCACCGGGTACACGGCATCTGAAAAAGCAACGATGCCTATTCGGTCATTCGGGGTCATGCGTTGCACGAGCTCGACTAAGGTATTTTTGAGCAATTCCAGCCTGTTTTCATTCGACATGGAGCCGGAGACATCGATCACGAAAAGCAGGTTTTTGGGAACCTCTACCTTTTTGTTTTTCTTATTGATTTTAAAGCCCACTTCCAACACGGCTTCTTTGGAAGAAGCATTGAATTTATTGCCCCACTTGAGAAACAAATCAATTTCGTTTTCGCCGGAGGGATACTGGGCCGTGACAAAATCATTCACGTTCAAAGCCACGAGGTCCTTTACCCGGGGGATGAAAGATTCGATGTTCTCCAACCTCGGGTCCGGGACGTAGTTGATGGATTCGCTAACCCTGGCAAAACCCTTCATCCGGCTGAGGTCCAGGGCTGCGGCATCCCGCTGAAAGGTGAAATCCACGACGTATTTGCTTTTCAAAGGCAGCATGAAAATGACCTTCCCGTTTTGGTCGGTTTTGCCCTTGTACTTGATCGGGCCGCCCACGGTTTTCAGGTATACCGGTTCGTTTGCAATCGCCTCCCCGTTTTTGAAAATGCTCAGGCTGACGAGTGCGTGTGAACTGCTTGGCTTGATTCCGGAAGGAATAAGCTGGCTGGTGTATTTTCCCTCCAGTTTTTCGGTAAAGGCCTTTTTTTCGTAATTTATAAATGTGCTGTGAATCGAGGATTCGTTACCCAAATCGATCCAGTCCATGGATGGAATGTCGGCCACATCAATCTCATAATCGTTGTTATTCGGCAGCATAAAAATACACTCACCGTTGGCATTGCTGGTGCCGGTATACTGCTCGGCCAGTTTAAAACAGGTAATAGTGACCGGGATATTGGCCTGTGGTTTTTCGTCCAGGCTTGTGAGCATGACTTTCAATACGGAATGACCGGCATCCGGGCGGGGAGCGGTAGTGAACTTTTGAGGCGTTTTTTTGAACGCGATGGCCGACCTGTCCGGCAAAATGCGGTTTTCGCGTTCCCAGGATACCGGGTCATAAGTGATCAGGTTGTTTGCTTTTCCGCTTCCTCCCACCTCCAGCCAGAGGCAGTTGCTCATCTCGCCCACGGAACCGATCCAGAGCTCGCCATGATCGAAAACCAGGTCTAACACACCGGCGGCATTGGTTTTCTTTTCGATGCGCTCAAAGCTGTTTATTTCCACGAAACGGACCGCGAGGTTGCCGGCCGGCTTGTTTTGATTATCCATTACCTGGAGGTGATAGCTGATCTGGGCGTTAACAAAGGGCATGCAGCAAAGCGCCAGCACAAGTCGAACTGTTTTCATAAGCTTGAATTTGGAAGTTGTATTTATTCAAACCCGGGATGCAGGAATTGGTTACAGTTTAATTTGTTGAATCAAACGTAAAAGATTGATTTTTAATTGATAAAATCTGTGTGATTTACTGTAAGAGGCGTTTTGAACCACAATTAATAAGTGTGAGTTGGAGTGTGAGTATTGAGTTTTTCTATACCCGCTTCTCAAACTCAAACTAATTTAACGGACAACACGTTTTGCCAGGAGGCTGCGGGCCAGTTCCCGGGCTTCGCGGTCAACGGCTACGAAATCTTCGTAAAGCGGGCTGGCCACAAAATGCGTATCGTGCATCACCCGGCGGTTGATGGCGGCAATGTCCAGGAAACCGATTTTTTCTTCGAGAAAAGCCTGCACCGTCACTTCGTTGGCGGCATTAAGCGCACAGGCGGCCGTTCCTTTTTTCTCCATCGCTTCGTAGGCCGAATTGAGGTTGATGAAGGTTTCGCGGTCCGGTTTTTCAAAGCTCAGCGAAGGGTAATCCATGAAATTGAAGCGCGGAAAATCGGTCGGGAAACGCTCCGGGTAAGTGAGTGCGTACTGGATCGGCAGTTTCATATCCGGCAAGCCCATTTGCGCCTTCATGCTCCCGTCGCGAAACTGGACCAGCGAATGCACGATGGATTGCGGGTGCACGATCACATCGATTTGTTCAGCCGTGAGGTCAAACAGCCACTTGGCTTCGATCACTTCCAGGCCCTTGTTCATCAGGCTGGCCGAATCGATCGTGATTTTGGCGCCCATCGACCAGTTGGGATGCTTGAGCGCCTGGGCGGGAGTTACGTTTTGCAGCTGATCCAGCGTCCATCCGCGGAAAGGCCCGCCGGAAGCCGTGAGGTAAATTTTTTCGATCGGGTTGCCCGCTTCACCGGTGAGGCATTGAAAAATGGCCGAGTGCTCCGAATCCACGGGGTAAACCGCAACCTGGTTTTCCAGGGCAAGTTTGGTGATCAGCTCGCCGGCAACCACCAGCGTTTCCTTATTCGCGAGGGCAATGGTTTTTTGGGCTTTAATGGCGGAGATGGTCGGTTTGAGCCCGGCGTATCCGACCAGGGCCGTCAGTACAATATCAATTTCCGAAGATTCGACCACCTGGGCCAGGGCGTCGGAACCGCAGTAGACCTTGATGTCTTCGTTCCAAAGCGCGTCTTTGACCTTTTGGTAACTCGTTTCATCCACGATGACCACGCAGTTCGGTTTGAATTTTTTGGCCTGGCTGATCAGTAAATCCGCATTTCCGTTGGCCGTCAGTACTTCCAGGTTAAAATAATCGGGGTAGGTTTCGAGCACTTCGAGCGCCTGGGTACCGATCGAACCGGTAGAACCTAAAATTGCGAGGCCTTTTTTGGATTTCATCATACAAAACTAAGGAAAATTTTACACAATTTTTTTTGGCTTCCCTGTAACTTTTTTACAACTTCCCCGTCTCACGGAAAAACCAAGTCTTTGAAACATTTATTTACTACGTCCCTGCCGTCTTTTTCTTTTTCATGCCCAAAAACAGAAATTCAATACGTGGGTATAAAAGCTGAACAGATGACCAAAAACAGCGTCACCAACAAACTGTTCAGCAACGATAAACTGATCAAAAAAGCGGAGACAATGACAGAGAATACGTTTATTAGCCACTACAGGACGGGTTTTAAATTTTAAAGGACGATTATTTGATACGGACGTCGGGAGTTTACTGAACTGACCTGAAATTTGTTATATTGCAGTCCAAATAATTCATAAAGCACTAAATTTAAACCCCTTATGAAACAAATTGCCCTGTTAAGCCTGTTCATGCTTTTTCTCGCTAACCCGACTCTTTTCGGGCAGGTTATCCGTGGAAAGATCACAGATCATCACGGCGCGGAAGTTCCCTTTGCCAAAGTCCGTGTGGAAAATACGGGTTATGGAACAGTGGCGAATGCGGTCGGTGTTTACCAGCTCGAGTTGAAAAAAGGGAAATACGTCCTGATCTTTTCGGCCTTTGGCTACGACAACCACATCGATACCGTCGAAATCCGGGAAGAATTTACCGAGCACCCGGTGACCCTGCAGGAACCTTTGCAGCACCTTGAAGAAGTCGTGGTGGTGAGCCAAACCAAACGCGAGCGCGGAAAGGAGATCATGAAAGCCGCCATTGACAGGCGCTCATATTTCGACGATTTGCTCTCCGAATACCGCTGCGATACCTACTGTTTCGGGGCGCTCGAAAAAGACAAGCTCGATAGCATCAACAAAGATTCGATCATTGGCCGGGAAAAACTGAACCTGATCGAATGGCGCGCCTTTACTTCCTTTAAAAAACCAAACAAATTCAAAGACGAGTTTTACGCCTACAATGACTTTACCGATCAATTCCAGGAACTGGGAACGGTAAGCGTGGGGATCAGCTACGACGGGAGCGAAGCCAACCTGGCGCCGGAAGGCGGCCTCGAAACCAACCCTTACCTGTTCATTACCAGCATCAAGGATGCTCATTTTTCGATTTTCGACAATGCGATCGATGCACCGAAACTGACGCAAAACCCGCTGATTTCACCCCTGTCCTTCAACGCTTTTTTCTATTACAGCTTTTACCTCGAGAATTCCTTCTCCGACAGCCTGGGCAATATCATTTATGAGATCTCGGTCAAGCCGAAATTCAGCCACGAAGCCTTGTTCGACGGTACCATTTTCATCCGCGACCAAAGCTGGGAAGTCGTTTCCTATGACCTGGGGATCAACCCGGCGGTTTTGCTGTTCTTCAAGGACATTCGTATCATTTGCGATTATACGAAAGTGGGTGAGCGCCTCGTGCCGAAACGCCGCGAGTTTGTGTATGACATCAAGGAAGGAAAAACGATCATCAACGGGCTCATCCGTATTTCACACCAGGATTACAGCTTTCATGTAGAAGACGAAAAACCGCGCTACTGGCAGGAAACAGCCGTTTTTACGGATGATGCTTTCGATAAGGATTCGGCCTACTGGAATGAAAAACGCCCCTTCACCCTGAAAGATATCGAGAAAAAATTCATCCACGAGCAGGACAGCATCATCACCTACCACGAAAGCGATGCTTATTTGCGCCGCATGGACAGTATCCGCAACGAATTCCGCTGGTGGAGCATTTTTGTAGGGACCCTGGGGCATGTCAATTCCTTCAAAAAATATGAATTTTACGTCGGCAGCCTCATCCAGCAAGTCATTCCTTTCGGGGTGGGTGGCTATCGCCATCGCTTGCCGGTGACTTATAAGAAAGAATTTAAAAACGGCTACAAATTGTCGCTTTCACCCGAAATTGATTACGGTTTCCTGAACAAAGACCTCAAAGGCTCGTTCGATGGCTCGATCATGTACAACCCGCGGAATTTTTCGACCCTCGGCTTCGTATTCGGCGATATGTACGATTTCATGACCAACAACCTCAACATTACGCAAAGCTTATTACCGGTTTCAAACCGCGTCCGGAACCAAAAATTCGAGGTCAACTACAGCCGGGAAGTGATCAACGGGCTTTATGCAAAGGGAACGCTGCATTATTCCGACCGCCAGTCGATTGAAAACATGAAACACCCGGCCTGGTGGGATACCGTCAAGCTGTTTTTTGTTCCGCCCCAGCCTTTCGAGCGCTACAAGATTTTCCTGGCTACGGTTGACCTGGAATACCATTTCAAGCAAAAATACATGATCCGCAAGGGCCGGAAAATTGTGTTCGGATCACCCTGGCCAACGCTTTATTTCCAGTACAAAAAAGCCATCCCGAATGTGTTCAACTCGGAGGCGGCCTTTGATAAAGTTGAATTCCGGATCCAGGACGAGATTAAGTTCAATTCCTTCGGGAATTCAGACCTGAAGTTTGTTTCGGGCTATTATTTCAACAAGCAGAACATCCGCCTGATCGAGTACAAGTTTTTCAGGCAATCGGACCTGGGCTTCTTTTCCGACCCGACGAATACGATGCAGATGCTGGATACTTTCCTGACGACGAACAGGTCGTACATGCAGTTCAATTTTATCCATCATTTCAATGGCTTTTTCCTGAATAAGATCTGGGGGATTAATCGCCTGAAACTGGAAGAAACCATCGGCGGCGGCTTCCTGGCGATTCCGGAAGCGAATTTTTCACAGGTGGAATTCTTCGCCGGGCTGGAACGCAAATGCCGCATCAAAAAGACGATTTTCAAAATCGGATATGACGCCTGTATGCAGGGAAATACCTTTGACAAAGCCGCGCTGCGCTTCAAAGTCGGGATCAATTTCTACGATTCCTTCCTGGATAAGTGGGATTATTAACTAATATGCTAATGTGCCAATGATTTAATGTGCAAATTGAACCGTTAGCATAAATAAATTATTCTACAATAACTTTCAAAGTACCCGTTCTTCCGCTGGCATTGCGGATTTGCACGAAGTAAATGCCCGGGTTTAGGCCTGCTTCCTTGCAAGGAATCGTTTTGGAAATGGTATGCAATCCTTTTTCGGAATAAACCCGTTTTCCAAGCGCGTTATACACCCCGATTTCAGTCATGGCTTCTTCCGATTCGATTTCCAGGAGATCGCTTCCTGCCAGCGGGTTGGGGTATACCCGGAACGCAGCATTGTTTTCAAGCTCGTCAACACCACCCAGGCCGGAAACGTTTACCTGCCCGTTACAGGTTGAGTTCTGGCTGTTGTTGTAAATCGTCAGCACCGGCTGGTAGTTTCCGGGATTGCTGTATTGTTTCCAGGGCGACCGGCGGTAAGTGATCATGTGACCATCACCTCCTGCATAAGAAACCTGTACCGCACCGATGGTGAGGCAGGAAAACTGCACGATATGCGGAGCATTGCCCGACTGATCGCTGACGAAAAACTTACAATTGAAGGTATTGTAATTGCTTTCCCAGTTTCCCGAGTTCAGGTTAAAGCCATATTTGTAAAAAGTGGTCCCGGAAAACCATTGAATCGAGCCGTCAACAATAGTCGGGTTGGTGTTGTTGGAGTTGCTGTTGAAAGTCGTATATACCCAGTTTTGCGAATTGGGGTTGTAAACCGCGCCGCCCACGGTCCCGGAATCTGAAATAAAGGCAATGATCCCGTTTTGGTTGATCACATCGTTGCCGCTATTGCCGTTAAAAGTCGTGTATTTCCAGTTACTGGCCCCCGGATCGTAGATTGCCCCGCCAACGGTTCCGCTTGCAGAAACAAAAGCGATTACCCCTTGTTCATTCGTGATGAGGTTGCCGCTGTTGCCGTTGAAGGTGGTATACATCCACTGATGCAAGCCGGCATCGTACACCGCGCCGCCTACAGTACCCGAATCGGAAACCCAGGCAATCGTTCCGTCATTGTTGATGATGTCATTCCCCGAATTGCCGTTGAAAGTCGTATACACCCAGTTTTGCAGGGAAGGATCATAAACAGCGCCACCCACCGTGCCTGATGCGGAAACCCAGGCCACCACGCCATCCATATTCGTTACTATGTTTCCGAAATTGCTGTTGAAGGTGGTATATTCCCACTGATGCTGGTTAATGTCGTAAATCGCTGCACCTACTGCTGAGCCGGTCGTGACCCAGGCAACAATGCCCTCCGTGACATAATACGTTTCCAGCCCGCTTTGCGTCAGGCTTTGCGTTTGGTTCAACACCGGGTCGAAAACGGACATCGTAATGGTGGAGCCATTCGGAACAACATTCACATAAAGTCCCCAGCCCCAGTTGGCATTTTGTGCAAGGGCGCTGTTACAAATGAACAGCAATGCCGCGAAAGAGATTAGTTTTTGCATAATAACAAAACTAATAAAAATGTGGCATTGAAAATTAAAAATATAGAATTGCCGGGAAAGGATTTAAATTCGCTGTTCAGCGCAATTTTATTCTTGTTTCCGGGCTTCATCGATCTGCATTTCCACCAGCTGGTCAAAGGTCATGTCCAGGTGGGCCAGGCGGAATTCAACCATTTCTTTCGTTTCTTCAGGCAGTTTCGGGAATTCACGGAGCAGCTGCATGTAGTATTTCCGGATCACGTTGGTGTCCTGCATAACCTCTCCCGTTGAGCCGGCATTGAGCAATAAAACAGCGCGTTTCGGGTATTTCGGATACTTCAGCAGCAGGGTGTCGGTATAACGCAGGGAAAGGGAATAGGCTTTTTTCTGCATATACAATTGCTGCACCTTGTCGAGGCATTCCGCCGAATAGGCTTCCTTCGGAAAAAGGTGGTAAAAGCGCAGGTGCAGGTTAATGGCCGTGTCGACCACTTCTTTCGGAAAATTGAAATCGCTGCGCTCCATCATGTTTTTGTAGAGCACCTGCAGCGAATCGTTGATTTTGCTGATCTCCGCTTTCAATTCTTTTTGGGTAGGGGCGGCTTTTACCTTGTCCTCACCGGAACAGGAAAGCAGTGCCACGGCGGCCAGGAGGACAAAAAAGAACTTATTCATCGTTTGCCTTTGAGGGTTGCCGGGAATTTCATTTTGTAGTCCACGCTGATATCGCCTTTCGAAATATTTGTCAGTTTTTTGGTCAGCAGCCTGCGCTTGAGCGCCGATAAATGATCCGTAAACAAAACACCTTCGATGTGGTCGTATTCGTGCTGGATGATCCGGGCCGAATAGCCTTCGAAGCTTTCCGTATGTTTTTTCCATTTGGCATCGTAGTACGTCAGCGTTACCCGCTCTTTACGAAACACTTCCTCGCGGATTTTCGGGATGCTCAGGCAGCCTTCGTTAAAGCCCCACTCTTCGCCTTCTTCCTTGATAATCTGCGGATTGATAAACACCCGCTTGAAATCTTCCATTCCGGCTGCACGCGGGTCGTCTTCCTCCTCATCGTCTTCCTTTTCGGCAAAAGGGCTGCCGTCCACCACGAACAAACGGATGGAAAGTCCTACCTGCGGAGCAGCCAAACCTACCCCGGCCGCATTATACATTGTTTCAAACATATTGCTGATAAGCTCGTCCAGTTTCGGGTAAGTTTTGTCAATGTCTTCCGCTGTTTTTTTCAGGACAGGATCGCCGTATGCTACAATTGGTAATATCATGTTTTCGTATTGTATAGACTTTTAACGCCTTACAAAATTACGAAAAATAAGCGTTTCGCCTAAAAAGTTTCATTTTTAACAAAATATGGCTAATTTTGTTAAATTACTGCATTTACCGTACATGAATCTGCAAAGAAAAGCTTATTTTTGTATCCCATAATCAAAACTATGCACACAATTCTTGTTTTAGGGGCCGGCTTATCCAGTTCATCTTTAATACGTTACTTACTTCAAAACGCCCCGGAACACAACTGGCAGGTTCGCATCGTTGACCAGCAAATCGAAACCGTCCGCAAAAAAATCGATCGCAATCCCCACGGTGTCGCCCTGGGTTTCAATGCCCTTAAACGCGAAGAGCGCTTGCCCGAAATTGAAAAGGCCGACCTGGTGATCAGTATGCTCCCGGCGCGTTTTCATGTGGAAGTCGCCAAAGACTGCATTGCCCTGAAAAAAAACATCATCACGCCTTCTTACGTTTCCCCGGAAATGAAAGCCCTGGATGCCGAAGCCCAAGCAGCCGGCATTATCATTCTGAATGAAATCGGGGTGGACCCGGGTATCGATCACATGAGCGCCATGAAGGTCATTGACGAGATCCGTGCGGAAGGCGGTGTGCTGAGCAGCTTCAAATCCTATTGCGGCGGACTGATCTCCCCGGAAAGCGACGATAATCCCTGGAATTATAAATTCACCTGGAACCCGCGCAACGTGGTGCTCGCCGGACAAGGCGCCACTGCCCGTTTCCTGGAAAAAGGCGAATACAAATACATCCCCTACCAGCAGTTGTTCAAACGGCTCGACTTGATCGAAATCGAAGGTTACGGCTCCTTTGAAGGCTATGCCAACCGCGATTCCCTGTCCTACCGAAGTGTTTACGGCCTCGAGGAAATCCCGACCATTTTCCGCGGAACCCTGCGCAAGGCCGGTTATTGCAGAGCCTGGAATGTTTTTGTACAATTGGGAATGACCGACGATTCCTATGCGATGGAAAACGCTGAAAAGCTGTCGGCACGCAGTTTCCTGAACGCTTTCCTGCCTTATGACGAGCTGCTGACTGCGGAAGAAAAATTGCAGCGCTTCCTGGGAGACGACCGGGAAAGCTACGACAAAATTGCCTGGCTGGGCCTTTTCGACAAGCAGGAAATCATTGGCTTTGAAGGCGCCACACCGGCTCAGCTACTCGAAAAAATCCTCGTACAGAAATGGGCGCTCCACCCGGGCGACAAAGACATGCTCGTGATGTTCCACGAATTCCTCTACGAGCTCAAAGGTGAAAAGCAGCGGATTACGTCCTCGATGGTCAATATCGGTGAAGACCAAGTGTATACCTCAATGAGCAACACGGTAGGTTTGCCGGTAGCTATTGCCGCCAAGATGATTCTGACCGGCAACATGCGCTTAAAAGGAGTGCAGGTGCCTGTTTTACCTGAAATTTATCAGCCGATCCTCGAAGAGCTGAGCACTTTTGGCATTACATTTATCGAGAAAAAAGACCGTTAACGGATTTTTTTGCTTCCCTGACAATAAAAAATCACGTTTATCGATTTGATTTTTATATCTTTACATTTTTAAAAATAAATCCATCTTATGAAAAAACTGATCATCCTGGTTGGGGTTGTTCTGTGTGCGCATAACCTTGTGGCTCAGGCACCTACCACAACCAATGCGGAAAACAGTTCATACGTCTTTACCAAAGTGGCCCATTTGGATGCTACACCGGTACAGGACCAGGGCTACACCGGCACCTGCTGGAGCTTCTCGGCACTGTCTTTTTTTGAGTCCGAGCTGATCCGCAAAGGCAACAAAAACCCGGCTCTTCTCTCCGAAATGTATGTTGTACGCAAAGCATATGAGGCTAAGGCTGATAAATATGTACGCGTGGACGGCAAGGGAAATTTCTCCGAGGGCGGTGCTTTCCATGACATTCCTTACGTGATCAAGCATTACGGGATTGTTCCGGCAAGTGTTTATGGCGGCTTGAACTATGGTTCCGAAGAACATGACCACAGCGAAATGTACTCCGTAGTGAACGGTGCCGTAGAAGGCCTCACCAAGCACATGCGCGAATCCAATGGCGGCCTCACGCCAGCCTGGAAAAATGCCGTTGCGGGAATCCTCGATGCCTACCTCGGAGCTGACCCGAAAGAGTTTGAATTCCAGGGCAAAAAATACACCCCGAAAAGCTATGCGCAATCCCTCGGCCTGAACATGGACGATTATGTTTCCATTACCTCCTTTACCAACCACGATCCGTACAGCATGTGCCAGCTTGCTATTCCTGACAACTGGGCCTGGGGCAACAGCTACAACGTAGCCCTTCCGGATATGATGACCGTTGTGGAATACGCCCTCAAAAATGGCTACACCATCGCCTGGGGTGCCGATGTTTCCGAAAAAGGCTTCAATTTCCGCGACGGAATCGCAATCGTACCGGAAGATCCTTCCACCATTGCCGTATCCGGCCGCGACAACCGCAACTTCAATAACGCGGGCGCCGATAAAAAATCCAACGCTTTCCTGAGCCCTACCAAAGAAATCACCGTAACACCGGAGATGCGACAGGAAGGTTATGACAACAAAAAAACCACGGACGACCACGGAATGCACATCACTGGTTTGTACAAAGACCAGAACGGCACGCGCTTCCTGCTCGTTAAAAATTCCTGGGGAACCGAAAACTTCCCGCAGGGTTACCTCTACGTTTCCGAAAACTACTTTAACTTAAAAACCATTAATATCTATTTGCACAAGGACGGCGTACCTTCCGACTTGCGCAAGAAATTGAAATTGTAACGCATTAATTTTGTAAAGATGGAACGATTAACTCCTGCTGAAGAACAAGTAATGCTGAAATTGTGGAAACTGGAAAAAGCTTCCGTTCACCAGATTTTAGAACTTTACGCGGAGCCAAAGCCAGCTTACAATACAACTTCGACCATCGTGCGAATTCTTGAAAAAAAGAAATTTATCAGGCACAAAGCACAGGGGAAAGGCTTCATTTATTACCCGCGGGTCAGCATGGACCAATACCGGGAATACCTGGCCGATTACCTCCTGAAAAATTACTTTGACGGCGACCGCAAAGCGATTGTGAGTCACTTTAACAAGAGTTCATTAAACGAATTGTTGTAAAGAACCAAAACCGATAAAAGGGTGGACGTAAGTTCACCCTTTTTTATTTTCGTTCGTATTTTTCTTAGAATAAGGCGGTATCCGGAATCAACCCATCAGCTCTTTCAGCAAAGCCTCGAGTTTTTCTTTCACTTCTGACAGTTGGGTTTCGAGCTGCGTGACGCGTTCTTCCAGCTCGGAGACATTTTTGCGCGCCGGTTCGCTGCCGTAGCTTGAATCGTCAAATTCCGGAACCTCGGCAAAACAGTGGCAGTAACGCGCTTCTTTTTGACCGGGTTTTTTCGGCAGGAGCTGCACAAAAGGAGTATCGTAATTGGCCAGGTTGTCGAGCGTTTGCTGAACTTCCTGCAAGGAATCGAATTCGTAGAGCCTGCCCGAATTGGAGTTGATTTCGCCGGCAGTCAATGGGCCGCGCAGCATCAACAGGCAAAGCACACTCGTTTCCGCCGGATCGAGCGGGTAAGCAACGGCAATCGTATGCCGGTATTTTAGGGCCCGGCCGCCGCCAATGACATGGGCAATGAGCTGTTTTTTCTTCAGGGAGTCGAGGGCCAATACAACCGTTTCTTCATCGTAATCCACGACGGGGTTGCGTGAGCTTTTCTGGTTGCAGGCCGTATGCAGTGAATTCAGCGTCAGCGGGTAATAATCGGGGGTGGTTTTGCTTTTTTCGATCAGAGCGCCCAATACGCGCAGCTCTTCCGCTGTGAGTTGTGGTAAGTTGTTGTTTTCCATGTGTTATTCGATTTGTCCTTCCTTGACTTTATGCTTTTTGTTGTCGCCATCGGAAATAGGCAGCGGGTTGGACGAAATTTCCTTCACGAACTGGCGGTTGCGGTAAACATCGATTGCGAGGTAGATGGCGCTGCGCATCGATTGCTCGGAAGCTTTGTCCTGTCCTGCAATGTCGAAGGCCGTCCCGTGATCGGGTGAGGTGCGCACAATCGGCAGGCCGGCGGTATAATTTACGCCCTCCTCGAAAGCTAAGGCTTTGAAAGCCGTCAGGCCCTGATCGTGGTACATCGCCAGGATCCCGTCAAATTCACGGATGCTGTTCGACCCGAAAAAGCTGTCGGCCGGGTAGGGCCCGAAAGCGAGGATGTTTTCTCCTTTGGCCTGCTGGATGGCCGGTGTGATGATGCTTTGTTCCTCGTCACCCATTTTACCATTTTCCCCGGCATGCGGGTTCAGGCCGAATACGGCAATTTTCGGGCGGATAATTCCAAAGTCCTTTTTGAGGCTGCTTTCCAGCATTTTAATCTTCTGAACGATCTTCTCCTTCGTCAGCTGGGAAGAAACCTCTTTGAGAGCCAGGTGTGTTGTTACGAGCGCTACGCGCAGGTTGGCGTTCACCATCAGCATCAATACTTCTTCCTGGTTAGCGAGGTGCGCCAGGTATTCGGTATGGCCCGGGAATTTAAACCCGGCTTTGATAATGGCATCCTTGGAAATCGGCGCGGTTACCAGCACATCGATTTTGTTGGCAGCCAGGTCTTCCGTCGCTTTTTCGAGCGAAAGGAAGGCGTATTTCCCACCGGTTTCGGTCGATTGCCCCAGGTCAAATTTGATCTCGTCGTTCCAGACGTTGACCACATTAACTTTTTTGGCCACCGCTTCGGTAGCGCTTTTGCAGGATTGGTAGGCCAGTTCCTCGCCATGCACCATTTTTTTATGGAATGAAATGGTCTTGGTTGACCCATAAATAATCGGGATACAATCTTGTAAAATACGGTTATCGCGCAAGGCTTTGATAATGATTTCCGGCCCGATGCCGTTGATATCACCGATGGTAATTCCTACTCGTATCATTTGTTGTTTTTACTTTTTTGTTCTAAAAAATCATATAAAAGGCGCACGCCAACTCCTGTCCCGCCTTTGCCTTTATAGTTTTCAGGCGCTTCCAGGAAAGAAGGGCCGGCAATATCCAGGTGAACGAAAGGCGCCTTGACGAAATGCTCCAGGAATTTCCCGGCGGTAATCATTCCGGCATAACGGCTGCCGATATTTTTCAGGTCGGCCACGGAAGATTTCATTTCTTCGAGGTATTCGTCCCAGAAGGGGAGCTGTACTACGCGTTCGTGTGTCCTGTACCCGGAAGCGGTGAGTTTGTCGAGCACTTTCTGATCGGCGTTGCCCATCATGCAGGTCGCTTTGGTACCGATGGCCACCACGGCCGCCCCGGTTAGTGTCGCGGAGTTGATTACAAGCTCCGGGTCATATTTTTTGGAATACGCGAGCGCATCAGCCAGGATCATCCGGCCTTCGGCATCTGTATTCAATACTTCAACGGTTGTTCCATCAAACATCGTAATGACATCGCCCGGTGCATAGGCGTCCATCCCCGGACGGTTGTCCGTTGCGGGGATCAATCCGATGATGTGTACCGGCAATTCGTTTTTTGCTGCGGCATAAATCGTACCGGCCATCATGGCTGCCCCGGCCATATCGGACTTCATCAAATCCATGGAACCGGCAGTTTGCTTGAGGCTTAATCCGCCGGTATCGTATACAACACCTTTCCCAACCAAAACCAGCGGTTTTTTGTTGACGGCCTTTTTCGGCTTATATTCGATGATCGTGAAAGTTGGCGGCTCAACCGAACCTTTATTTACGGCGAGCAAGCCCCCCATTTTAAGCGCTTCGATTTTGGATTTTTCCAGTACTTCAACGTGAGCGCCGGTTCCTTCCATTAAGAGCTCAATTTCCTGTGAAAGTTGCGTCGCTGTGAGGTAAGAGGCCGGTTCATTGACCATGTCGCGCGTCCAGTAAACGGCTTCCATCAGCTGGTTAAAGCGCTTGATTTCTTTTTTGTCGAGATCGGCATAGACCGCCTTGAGCCCGTACTTTTTTTCGGCGGCGTCCTTAAAGTATTTTAGGAACTGGTAATTGGCAAGCAATAAACCTTCGGCTACGACGAGGTTGGTTTCCTTGTTATCGCCGATAATGGTCAATTCTTTTGCGTCTTTATCCAGCTGGGTACGCAGCGTATGGCCCGCCACCCGGTTTTTTTCACGGTCTTCATTTTCTTTCAGGAAAAAAACCTGGTGCTCTTCCGTTTTCAGGAAATCAAATTCCTTTTTGGATGCCTGGAAGGTTTTGATAAAACGTTGAATGTGGGCCGGGGCCTTACTATCTGCTTTTGATTTTTTGGACAGGATGAAAAGCAGGTTGTTGGAGTAATTAATTTTCTGGAGCGATTGAAGCAACATAATCCGGGGTTTAAAGTGTAAAAATAAAAAAAGTCGGCCACAAAAGCCGACTTTTCAGAAATATTTTGACGTTAGAGTTGCCCGTCAGAATGGTAAACCCCGTTCTTGTAAACTTTTACTTTGAGGAGGATTCCGTCGCGGTCGTAAACGTATACTTTTCCTTCGTACAATCTTCCTTCTTTGAAGTTACCGTCCTGCCAGATTTCATCCTGGGCATTGTAGACTTTATTGTAACCGTTCGGCTGGAATTTGCCACCTTTTACGATTGGCTTGTCAATGGATGGAGCGCGCTCGTTGCTTTGTCCCGGATCCTTCACTTTGATCATCGGGTTAACCGGATCTTTCGGAGTGGATTTGGCAATGGAGCCGTCTGCATTAAATTCGATGATTTCTTTTACGTCGCCGTTTTCGTAATAGCGGGTCGCTTTACCGCTGGCAACGCCGTTTTGGGAAGTGTATTCAAATTCTACCTGGCCGTTCGGGTAGTAATATTTTACTTTGCCCTGTTCTTTGCCGTTTTCGTTATATTGGGCTTCGTATTCCAATTGGCCGTTCTCATGAAAGCGTTTCAAAGAGTCCTGGTATTGGTTTTTTTCGAAGCTTCCCTGTTCTTTGATTTTTCCGTTAGCGTGAAATTTGGTGTATTTACCTTTAGGACGGTTGTTTACGTACATCCCTTTGAGCTTGGGAGTTACACCGTCGTTATGATATTTGATCCAGACGCCTTCTTTCCGGTCGTCTTTATAGGGCCCTTCCTCGATTTTCCCTTCCATCGGGTAACCTTCTTCCGGGCGATCTTTACCATAATAAATCCATTTCCCCTGCTTTTTGCCATTGGCATCTTTTTGGTTGATCTTATCGTCCTGAGTCAGGTAAGGCCCGCCAATAATGTCTGCCAAAGACATACTTGAAAAAGAAAGAACAAAAACAAATAAAGATAAAAGTTTAATCATTTTTTCGCTTTAAATTATCCAACCGCAGTTGAAATATAGTAATTATATTCGAATGAACAAGAGTTATGCCAAATAAATTCGTCAAATATATTTATTTTTTCGATTAACGGTTTAAATGTTAATTTATTTTGGAAATGTCTACGTGGCTTAACATTTCCTTCACCATTTCCTCCAAATTGAATTTTTCCCGCCAGCCCCAATCGCTTTTTGCAGAGGAATCATCGATCGAATCCGGCCAGCTGTCGGCGATCGCCTGGCGGAAATCCGGTGCGTACGAAATTGTGAAATCCGGGAGCTGTTTTTTGATGGCTTCCGCCAGTGTTTCGGGGGTAAAACTAATGCCGGCCAGGTTATAGCTTGAACGGATTTTCACCTGTTCTTTCGGGGCTTGCATAAGCTCGATCGTGGCCCGGATCGCATCGTCCATATACATCATCGGCAGCGCCGAATCTTTGTCGAGAAAGGAGGTATATTTCCCGCTTTTTTTGGCCTGGTAGAAAATATCTACTGCATAATCGGTTGTCCCGCCGCCCGGCAGGCTCGTATGCGAGATCAGTCCCGGGTAGCGGATGCTGCGCACATCCACGCCGAACTGCTTGAAGTAATATTCGCACCAGCGTTCGCCGGCCAGCTTGGAAATCCCGTAAACCGTGGAAGGCTCCATAACGGTGTATTGCGGGGTTTTGTGTTTAGGGGTCGTCGGCCCGAAAACAGCGATTGAACTCGGCCAGAAAAGCTGTTCGATGTGGCCTTCCTTCGCCAGGTCAAGAATCGTGAAAAGTCCCTCCATATTCAGCTTCCAGGCAAAATCCGGGTTTTTCTCCGCCGTAGCCGACAGGAGGGCTGCCAGGAGGTAAACATGGGAGAAGTTCCCGGCGATGATATATTGCCGCACGGCCTCGCGGTCGAGCACATCCAGGCGCTTGTAAGGCCCATCCAGGAAAAGGTTATTTTCGTATTCCTTCACATCAGAGGCGACCACCTGTTCCGTCCCGTAAATTTTACGGAGCGAAAGCACCAATTCGGTACCGATCTGGCCGCCAGCGCCTATCACAAGGATTCTTTTCATGTTTTAGCAAAATTTCAGCAAAAGTAACATTATCCGTGAAAAAAGCCGCATATCGCTGTTTAAAAATTAACCGATTTAATTTTGTTTCCTAAGCGAAAACCGTTATTTTTGTCTTTATGAAGATGTATCGTGCATGGATTGGTTTGAAAGACCATTTGAACTTCCTGATCAAGCGTAATCCCGAGTGAGCCCGGGCTTTTTGATTAGTTAAAGTTTTGTTTTATTTAAAAAATTAAAATCATGCCCATTTATCATAAATTAGGAAAAATCCCGCCGAAAAGGCACACTATTTTGGAAAAGCCTGCGGGAGGACTCTACTACGAGCAATTGTTCGGTACGGAGGGTTTCCATAGTCATTCTTCCCTGCTGTATCACGAACACCGCCCGACCCAGGTGAAGGAAATCCTGAAATCCTATTCCGTTGAGCCGAAAATTGCCATCGACAAAAACATCAAAGCGCTTTTGCTGCAAGGCTTCCAGGTAAAACCGACGGACGATTTCCTCGACAGCCGTAAGCCGATGCTCGTGAACAGCGATTGCACCATTGGTCTCGCTGCCCCGAAGCAATCTTTGCGCTCTTATTTCTACAAAAATGCCGATGCGGACGAATTGCTGTTTATCCACAAAGGAAAAGGAAAGCTCCGCACCTTCATGGGGAATATTCCCTTTGAATATGGCGATTACCTGGTAATTCCCCGTGGGATGATCTACCAGATCGATTTCGAAACGGAAGACAACCGCTTGTTTTACGTGGAATCTTTTGCGCCTTTCCACACGCCGAAACGCTACAAAAGCTCTTCGGGCCAGCTGCTCGAACATTCACCTTTCTGTGAACGCGATTACAAACTGCCTTCCGAACTGGAAACGCACGACGAAAAAGGCGATTTCCTGATCAAAATCAAAAAGCAGGGCGTGATCCACGAGCTGGTTTATGCTACGCATCCTTTTGATGTGATCGGCTGGGACGGTTACAACTTCCCGTATGGCTTCAGCATCCACAATTTTGAGCCGATTACTGGCCGGGTGCATCAACCGCCTCCCGTACACCAGACTTTTGAAACCTCGACTTTCGTGGTGTGTTCTTTTGTTCCGCGTTTATACGATTACCACCCGCTTTCTATCCCGGCGCCCTACAACCACAGCAACGTGGACAGCGACGAAGTTTTGTACTACGTAGACGGCGATTTCATGAGCCGAAACAACATCGAGCAAGGCCACATTACCCTGCACCCGAAAGGTATACCGCACGGACCGGCGCCCGGCGCATACGAACGCAGCATCGGTCAGAAAGAAACGCAGGAGCTTGCTGTGATGGTGGACACTTTCCGCCCGCTGATGGTAACCGAAGCGGCTATGGCCATTGATGACGGACAGTATTATAAGTCTTGGACAGAATAATATGCAAATCCTTTAATATGCTAATGTGCTAATTGGTCTTTTTCCTATCTATTGGCACATTACCGCATTAACAAATTAACACATTAAACATGAAAGAAATAAAAAATGTAGAATACGGTTTGGAAAAAATCTTCGAAGGGGCGCAGGATTTTTTACCGCTTTTAGGGACCGATTATGTAGAATTTTATGTGGGAAATGCCAAGCAGGCTGCCCATTTTTACAAAACCGCTTTTGGCTTCCAGTCGCATGCTTATGCCGGCCTGGAAACAGGTATGAAAGACCGGGCTTCCTATGTGTTGAAGCAGGATAAAATCCGTTTGGTACTGACGACGGCGCTCAATAGCCAGTCGCCGGTTGGAGAACACGTAAAGAAACATGGCGACGGGGTAAAAATCATTGCCCTTTGGGTGGATGACGCCCGCAAATCCTGGGAAGAAACCACCAAGCGCGGAGCAAAATCCTTTATGGAGCCGACGGTTGAAAGCGATGAACACGGAGAAGTTGTGCGTGCGGGGATTTTTACCTACGGCGAAACAGTACACATGTTCGTGGAACGCAAAAACTACAAAGGCGCTTTCCTGCCGGGCTACCAGGAATGGAAAAGCGATTACAACCCGGCCCCAACCGGTCTCAAATTCATCGACCACATGGTGGGGAACGTGGGCTGGGGCGAAATGAACACCTGGGTAAAATGGTACGAAGACGTGATGGGCTTTGTGAACTTCCTTTCGTTCGATGACAAGCAGATTACCACCGAATATTCGGCCCTGATGTCCAAAGTGATGTCGAATGGAAACGGCCGCATCAAATTCCCGATCAACGAGCCGGCCGAAGGCAAAAAACGTTCCCAGATCGAAGAATACATCGATTTCTATGAAAGCCCGGGTGTACAACACATTGCCGTAGCAACTGATGATATTATCAAAACGGTGGCAGATATGCGCGCACGCGGGATCGAGTTCCTGAGCACACCGCCGCAAGCGTATTACGACGCCATTCCGGAGCGCTTGAAAGATCACATGTCCAAATTCAAGGAAGACATCAATGAGCTCCAGAAACTGGGCATCATGATCGATGCTGACGACGAAGGTTACCTGCTGCAGATTTTTACCAAGCCGGTGGAAGACCGCCCGACCTTATTTTTTGAGATCATCCAGCGTATGGGAGCCCGCGGCTTCGGTGCAGGAAACTTCAAAGCCTTGTTTGAAAGCATCGAGCGCGAGCAGGAAAAACGCGGAACGCTTTAGGGAACGCAAAGGTCGCGAAGTGTACTGATTTTAACCACATAGGGCCTACGCTAAAGCTTCAGCGTAAGCATTAGGACACATAAGACCACATAGTCTTTTTAATATTAAAAAACCCGGAGTTGATGCTCCGGGTTTTTTATTTATATGTCTTGTAAAACTTTCTTTGCGTTCTCCGCGTTAAACTTTGTCAGCTTTGCGTTACTCTACTGTTACGGATTTCGCGAGGTTCCGCGGCTGATCCACGTTACAACCGCGCATCACAGCAATGTGGTACGAGATCAACTGTAATGGATCTGTCGCCAGTAAAGGAACGAGATTTTCATCCGTATCCGGGATTTCGATCACATGATCGGCCAGGCCTTTCACTTGTTCGTCGCCTTCGGTTACAATCGCGATGATTTTCCCTTTGCGGGCTTTCACTTCCTGGATATTGGAAACGACTTTTTCGTAAGAATTTCCTTTGGTTGCGATCACGAAAACCGGCATTTCCTCGTCGATCAGGGCAATCGGGCCGTGTTTCATTTCGGCAGCCGGGTAACCTTCCGCGTGGATGTAGGAAATTTCTTTCAGTTTCAGGGCGCCTTCGAGGGCAACCGGGAAGGAGCTTCCGCGACCGAGGTAAAGCGCATTCTGGCTGGCCTGGTATACTTCGGAAATCTCACGGATTTTATCGTCGCTTTCGAGGATTTTTTTCACTTTTTCCGGGATCGCTTCCAGTTCGGAAATAATCGTGTGGAAACGGGATTCATTGATGGTCCCTTTGCGATGAGCGAGTTTGAGCGCCATCAGCGTCAGGATGGTCACCTGGGCGGTAAAGGCTTTCGTAGAGGCCACCCCGATTTCCGGTCCGGCGTGGGTGTAGGACCCGGCGTCGGTAATGCGGGAAATGGAAGAACCAACTACGTTACAGATCCCGAGAATCGTTGCTCCTTTATGCTTTGCCAGTTCAAGGGCAGCTAAGGTATCGGCAGTTTCACCGGATTGAGAAACGGCAATCACGACATCATTTTCGTTGATGATCGGGTTGCGGTAACGGAATTCGCTGGCGTATTCCACCTCCACGTTGATGCGTGCGAGGTCTTCGATCAGGTATTCGCCCACCTGGCAGGCATGCCAGGATGTACCGCATGCCACCATGATGATGCGGTTGGCGTTGATCAGCTTTTGTTCGTAATCCTTGATTCCGCCGAGGGAAACCCAGCCTTCTTCGGCATTGAGGCGTCCGCGGAAACAATCGTGGATGGAACGCGGCTGCTCGTAGATTTCTTTCAGCATAAAATGCTCGAAACCACCTTTTTCGAGAGCTTCGAGGTGCAATTCCAATTCCTGGATATACGGTGTTTTCTCCTGGTTGGAGAGGTGAACGATTTTCAGTCCTTCGTTGAGGTCGGCCACAGCGATTTCTTCGTCGTTGAGGTAAACCACCTGTTTGGTGTATTCCACGATCGGTGTGGCATCGGAAGCCAGGAAAAACTCATTGTCGTTGCCGATTCCAACAACCAGCGGGCTACTTTTACGGGCAGCGACCAATTGGGTAGGATTGTCCTGGGACAAAACAACGATCGCGTAAGCCCCGGTTACTTCGTTGAGCGCCAAACGCACGGCTTCAGCCAGTGAAATCTGCTCATTTTTGAGGATATCATCGATCAGGTGGACCAATACTTCGGTATCGGTTTCGCTGACAAATTTATAGCCACGGGTTATCAATTCTTTTTTGAGAACGTCGTAATTTTCAATAATCCCGTTGTGGATCAGGGCCAGTTTCCCGTCATTGCTGTAATGCGGATGGGAGTTGATGTCGTTCGGTAAACCGTGGGTTGCCCAACGGGTGTGGCCGATTCCGACATGCCCGTTTGTATCTTTACCGTCGGCAAATTCCTCCAGGTTGGATACCTTGCCCTGTTTTTTATAGATGTTGATTTTATTGTTGTTCAGTAAGGCAATCCCCGCACTGTCGTAACCCCTGTACTCCAATCGCTTCAATCCTTTCACAATGACAGGATAAGCTTGTTTTTTACCAATGTAAGCTACAATTCCGCACATAGTTTAAATTTTAATAGGTTGTATAAATGATCTTTAATTTTGGTTGTTTCTTGTTGGAAGTGCTTGTCCCGTTAAAGACAATGCGTTCGCCCGAAGTCAGCATCCGGGTCGGGCTGAGGTAAACCCCCATGTTTTCAATTTCACCCTTGACAATGCGCTGAACGTATTCGCGCACGTCGATCTCATAACTTTTGGAGAAAGAGCTGAATTCGCCGATCTGGTTCAGGCTGTACAGGTTCTGATCCGAGGAGCTGATCCGTGTGGCCGCGCTGATGTTTACGCTCGGGAAAAAAGGATCATAGCTGTATGCGGCAACCGGCAGTTCGAGTCGCGCATATTGAATGACGGCATTTTTCGGGATTTTATCAATGGTGGTAAACTTTACATACGCCCGGGTTTTGTTGGCTTGGGCAAAAAACTGGTTTTGCCCGAAAGCCGGGTTGTCAATGACGTTTTGTACCGCAGGTGAATTGTTGATCGTAATGTGGTTGAAGTTCGCACATTCATCATTGATCAGGAAATCAAAGCTTTTTTTCTGGCCGTTCTGTGTGTAATAGATCGTCAGTTTGGAAAGCGGATCGTAGAGGTTGAAATATAAAACGGCGCCTTTTCCGGCAGCTTGCGCCCCGTTTGCCACTTTGATGTTCAGGCCTTTAAAATAAGCCTGGAAGTTTTCATTGCTGGTGAAGGTCGAAGGATTATTAACCCGCTCGTTGATGAGCTCTTTGGCAAAATTCGTGTCGAGGTGTAGGCGCAGCTGGCTTTCCACTTCTTTTCCGTCGATAATCGTCGGGGTTTCCGGGTCCGGAACCAACACATTTTTATTGGTTTGAATCAGGTTTTCGCTATCAACTGTTTTGGTTTGGAAGGAATAATAAGTCGAGTCGATGTGGATATCCTCCGTCATGCGGTGTACTTCGAAAGTCTGCGCATCCAGGCTTCCGTAGGAACCGAGGTATTCTATTCCAAGCACAAAAGAATCAAGCTTGATGGCGGAAATATCGCCAAAATCCGGGCTCACCGCCGAAAGCTGCAGCTGGGTGAAAATTTCGGATTCGAATTTGCCGCTTACCGGATCGTTGTACGAACCGAGCAAAGCAGCGGAAAGGTTGCTCGAAACCAGGGAATCTTCTACGTAACTGTAGGTTTCCAGGCTGAATGTATCAATAGCTTCCGAATCCAGGTATGCATTGGAATCGAGCCCGTCTTTGCCCAATTCCATATTCTCCTTTTTACAGGAAAAAACAGCAAGGGAAAAGATGATGATAAGCGTCGGAAAATAAAGGAGCCTCAACAAATAACAGGGGATTAAAACAATTAAACTAAAACTTCTTCCTCAATTACTTTGTCAAAAAAGTCGGACATCACTTTGGTTTGGTGCTCTTCAGCCACGTAATCCTGTCTGAGACAAGCGGCGCTGTCAAAAATCTCGCGGATAGCCGGGTTCAGCATTTCGCTGCCAATGGCCACACCGTCAGAGTATTTGACAACGGTTTTCATGACATTCAGGTAAGACGAATCCGTCAGTTCTGTTTGTACTTTTTTATCAAAGCCCTCAAATTTAAGTTTTTCGTGAAAACGGCTGTCCCAATTATTGTTAATTTCCTCGTCGTAGAGGCTAACTACCACGCGGGAATCGGAGAAATGCGGGTCTTTGTGATAAATTTTCTTAATATAAAGCGGCATGAGGGAAGCCATCCAGCCGTGGCAGTGGATTACGTCCGGTTTCCAGCCGAGTTTTTTAACGGTTTCGAGTACCCCGCGGCAAAAGAACATGGAACGCTCGTCATTGTCCGGGTAGTAGTTGTCATTTTCATCCATGAGGGTGTTTTTACGGTCGTAAAACTCCTCGTTATCAATAAAATAAACCTGTAAACGGGCAGAAGGAATGGAAGCTACCTTGATCAGCAGCGGGTGGTCCTTGTCATCGATGATGATGTTCATGCCCGAAAGGCGGATTACTTCGTGCAATTGGTGCCTGCGTTCATTGATGCAGCCGAACTTCGGGGTGAAGACCCGGATGTCTTTTCCAGCTTCCTGGATGCTTTGCGGTAAACGTCGTGTTAGGTTGGCAATATCGGATTTTTGTACAAAAGGGGCGATTTCCTGAGAAACGAAAAGAATCTTTTTCTTATCCATAGAAGTTCTTAGATTGCGAGTAATAAAGCACAAAATTAAAAAAAAATTACGGGATTTCCAAAAAAGAATTTAGATTTGTCCCCTTTCTTCACAATAACATAACACGTACCAGCCTTTCGTTTTGAAAATATTTAGCAAAATCATTGACTTACAAGCCTTTGTTGCGCAACAGAAAGCGGAAGGCAAGACCCTTGGCTTTGTGCCTACGATGGGTGCGCTACACGAGGGACATCTCTCGCTGATCCGGCGCTCTGTCTCGGAATGCGGGCTGACGGTGGTGAGTATTTTCGTCAACCCGACGCAGTTTAATAACCCGGCCGATTTTGAGAAATACCCGATCCGCACGGAAGAGGACAAAAAGCTGCTCGAAGGCTCAGGCTGCGACGTACTTTTTTTGCCGGACAGGGCAGAAGTTTATCCCCCGGGCTACGAAAGCCCGAAAATGGACATCGGCGCCCTGGGTGAAATCATGGAAGGAAAATTCCGACCGGGACATTTTGAAGGGGTCATCGAGGTGGTTTACAGGCTTTTCGATATTGTAAAACCCGATAAAGCGTATTTTGGGTTGAAGGACTTCCAGCAGGTGGCTGTGATCCGGAAAATGACCGATCATTTTCAGCTCCCGGTGGAAATCGTTCCCTGCACCACGGTGCGTGAGCAGGACGGATTGGCCCTCAGCAGCCGCAACCTCCGGCTTACACCGGGGCAGCGCTTTGAAGCCCTGTTCATTTACCAGAGCCTGATCCTGGCCCAAAACCTGGCGGTCAAATTCCCCCCGGCGGAAGTAAAAAAACTGCTTGAACAGCTTTATGGCGAATCAAGCCTGCGCCTGGAATATATTGAGATCATCGACCCGCAAAGCTTTGATCCGTTGAGCGATCACTGGACAGAAGGCGCCGTGGCCTGTGTGGTGGCTTACGTCGGCGAAATCCGCTTGATCGACAATATGTGCGTATACTCCTGTAATTGAGCTATATTCATAGAAAAAGCCCGGAAAATTTCATGCCATACGTAAATTTTAACTAACTTTGCGCGCAATTTTTTCAACATGTTAATTCAAGTAGTAAAGTCCAAAATTCATCGTGTTAAGGTCACACAAGCAGATTTGAATTACATTGGCAGCATTACCATTGACGAAGAGCTGATGAACGAGGCCAACCTCCTGGAAGGCGAGCGGGTTCAGATCGTGAACATCAACAATGGCGAACGCTTCGAAACATACGTCATCAAAGGAGAAAAAAAATCCGGGATGATTTGCCTCAACGGACCGGCAGCCCGCCGCGTGGCCGTGGGCGACATCATCATTGTGATCGGTTACGGCTTCCTCGATTTTGAAGAGGCGAAAACCTTCAAGCCGGCGCTGGTTTTCCCGAATGAAGAAACCAATTTAATCGATTGATTTTGAAAGGGAACATTTTCAAAATACTGAAAATCACCCTTCCCCTGGCCCTGGGATGTTTCCTGATCTGGTACTTTTTCACGTCCATGTCGGATGAAGCCCTGGCTTACTTTTACAAAGCGATCGGCCGCGCCAATTACCTCTGGATTATCGGGGCGCTTTTATTGAGTACGATTGCTTACTTTTTGCGTGCCTGGCGTTGGAAATATACGCTGGAACCGCTTGGATATAAACCTTCGTTTAAAAACCGCTACCACGCGATGATGATCGGTTACCTCGTGAACATGACCATCCCGCGTGCCGGAGAGGCTTCCCGGGCAGCCATGCTGTATCGCTCAGACAAAATTCCCTTTGCCCCGGCTTTCGGGACGATCATCGCCGAGCGGGCCATCGACCTCATTATGCTGGCGCTGGTTTCGCTGCTGACAATGTTCCTGGCTTACGATGATTTTTTCGAGATCTTCCGGCAGATCAATGCCCAATTTTCGGACGTGAAAAACCCTTCGGCGATCAACCTGAAATTCTGGCTTTACACGATCGTAATGCTGGGCTTTGGCATCGGGATGTTCCTGCTGATCGTTTACCCGAAACTTCGGACTAAAATTGTAAATTTTGTGCGCCAGGTATTTGCTGGGATCTTTTCGATTTTCCGCTGTAAAAATCCCTTTTTCTTTTTCTTCCATACGCTGCTGATCTGGGTGTTATACGTGGTTTACTTCGGGATTGCTTTTTACAGCATGGAAGAAACCTCCGATTTTCCGCTGGAAGGCATCCTGATGGGCTTTATTGCCGGAGCGCTTGGTATTTCCTTTACAAACGGTGGCATCGGCACCTTCCCTTTCCTGGTGGGACTGGTAATTGTGTTCTACCTGAAGGATTCGGACCCCAATGCCCAGGCGGTCGGCAATGCGTTGGGCATGCTGATCTGGGTTTCACAAACCTTATTATTGATCTTCCTCGGTCTGATTTCGCTGATTTCCCTGCCGAAAAACCACGCCAAAGAGGAAAAAAATACAAGCGCCGATGTCTAGGTTAAACTATCTCGAACAAAAAATATCCAGCCCCGAAACGGCAAAAATGCGCGTGGGTTCGTGGAAAATGAAAAATGACAAAATTGTCTTTACAAACGGTTGTTTTGACATCCTGCACAAAGGGCACGTGACTTACCTCGCAAAGGCTGCTGAGCTGGGGAACAAGCTGGTAGTAGCACTTAACACCGACGCCTCGGTAAAACGCCAGGGAAAAGGGGAGAACCGCCCGATCAACGATGAGCAGGCGCGCCTGACAGTACTCGCAGCGCTGGCCTTTGTGGACCTGGTAATTTTGTTTGATGAAGATACGCCTTACGAACTGATCAGGGAGCTGGAACCGGATGTTTTGGTGAAAGGTGCTGATTACGATCCGGAGGTGAGCGATCCTTCGGATAAAAAATACATTGTAGGCTCGGACCTGGTGAAACAACTTGGCGGCAGCGTGCAGGTGATCGATTTGGAAGCCGGGTTCTCTACAACGGCCATTATCAATAAAGCGAAGCATTAATTTTTTGGACGCAAAGTAGGCAAAAGTTCAAGCGAAGGGCGCAAAGTAAGTTGTCCGGCTAATTGCACAGGTTTTTGGAACCACATAAGGCACATAAGCTTTTTGCTGATTTAACGGCATTTAATTAAGTTTAAATAAAAGAAAAACCCGGAGTTGATGCTCCGGGTTTTTCTTTTATGATCTTTGTAAGTCATGCAACTTAAATATCTTATATGCCTTATATGGTTCAATAATACGCTCTTTGCACCAATTTGTCTCCCAAATATAGGCTTACCCAATCCCGGCGCTGACGGTTCACTCCGTGGCTGCCTTCGGCGGTGGTCTTCAAAAGCTTCGCTTTTCCCGGCGCTGACGCTTGGTCTTCAAAAGCTTCGCTTTTTCTCCTGGCAAAGCTCCACTAAAATCCCGTCGGTAGACTTCGGGTGCAGGAAAGCGATCAATTTATTGTCGGCGCCGTCTTTGGGTGTTTGATGGATCAGCTCGAACCCTTCATTTTTTAAACGGGCGATCTCGGCTTCAATGTCGGTCACATCAAAGGCAATGTGATGGATCCCCTGTCCTTTTTTCTCCAAAAATTTAGCGATAGGGGAATCCGCTTTCGTAGCTTCCAGCAATTCGATCTTGGTTTCACCGATCCGGATAAAGGCCGTTTTGACGCCTTCGGATTCGACGGCTTCGGTTTTATAACATTTCTGGTTCAGCAGTTTTTCATACACTTGGAGGGAAGCCTCAATGTTGTGTACGGCAATGCCGAGGTGTTCGATTTTGTTCATTTCCTGGAAACATTAGATAAGGGCACAAAAACAAGGAGAAAGCACAAAAAAGCTTTTGTCTTTCACCGGGGATGTTTGCCTGAAAAGAGATTATCCCTTGAAGAACTTCTCGGTCTTGTTATCGAAGTTGATGTAGTAAGCGCCCTTGAGCAGGTTCTCACAATTTACGGAAGAGCCAAAACCTTTTTTTACGATATTCCCGTAAGCATCGAAAATTTCGTATTTGGTTTCAACCGCTTTACCGCCGGCAGTAAAGTTGATCACTGTTTTTACTTTCACCGGGTTTTTCTCTACGGATGGTGTATTGGCAGTAAATTTCACTTCTTTGGAAGACTTTTTGGTGCCGGAATGGTCTACCTGGGCAACGCGTACGGTGTTTTCACCGGAGTGCGGGATCACCTGGAATTCATAGGAATTCTCATTGGAACCTCCTTTTCCTTTTCCTTGCACTTCACCGATTTCAACCCACTTGTTCCAGCGGTATTGCTCGATGATGAAAGGGAGCTTTCCCTGTTCGTTTGTTGTTTTCCAAACCAGTTTGCCGGTTCCGGAAATGGTCATTTCGGTTACTTTGTAAGTACTTCTCGGCAATAAAACCTCCGGGTTGAGGATTTTCGGCTTGCAGCCGTCATTGTGCTCGATTACGATGAACACCGGCTCACCGATTTCGATGTTGAACAAAGAAAAATCAATTTCAAATGCGCTGGAGCTAGTTCCGCCCGGCATAACGTCACCGTTTACCGTTACTTTTGTAGCACAAAAACCGAAACCGTCTCCGTCTTCCGGGTTCTGAACATAGAGGTTTTTGCCTTGATAACTGCCCTCGATGGACAACGAAGACAAAGCTATATTGCTGAAAACCAATAAAAAGAAAAAGGCGAATAAAAACTTCATTATAGTATTGTACGCTAATGTTCGGGTACAAGTTTAACACATTTTTTCGGATCTACAAACTTTTTTAGCGGAATTTTTGAATTCACATAAAAAATTCACGGTTTTATCGTCAAAAAAAAGACCTTTATTTTATTCTCAAAAAAAGGATTAAATTTTTTGTTTCTTATTTTTTTTGTATCCTTGTATCATAATTCTGATAAAAACTACCATGAAAAAGCTATTTTCTTTGCTCTTCCTTGCACTCGTTTTTGCGTCGTGCCAGGAGGACAAAAAGGTATTTGAGCATGCCGGTGGAACGTTTAAAATGTGCCTCAATGATTATCCTTCTACCAATATCCCGCGGGAGGTGATGGATGTGCACTCGGCCATCGTCATTTACCAGGTCATGGAAGGTTTGGTGTCCTTCAACCCCGAGGACCTGAAAGTGCAGCCGCAAATCGCCGAATCCTGGAAGGTTTCAGCAGATAAGCTCACTTATGAATTCAAAATCAGGGAGCATGTCCTTTTCCACAAATGCGATATCCTGAGTTCGGAAAGCGAGCGTACCCTGACAGTCGACGACATCATCCACAGCTTCGAGCTGGCCTGCAAAAAAGACCCGAAAGGCGACCAGACTCCGGCTTATGCCTCCATTTTCAAAGGAACGATCAAAGGCGTGGAAGACTTCCATTCCGGCAAAAGCAAAAGCATTGCGGGCCTTAAAGGCAAGGACGGCAAACTGACGATCACCCTGGAGCAGCCGGATGCTAATTTCCTGAACAAGCTTGCTGTACTGAACGCGTTCATCGGCTCCAAAAAAGTTTACGAGGCCGGGGAGGAAGGCATGATGATCGGTACGGGGCCTTTTGTTTACAAGGGATTGGAGAAGGGCGACAAGCCGAAAATCACCCTCCTGAAAAACGAAGATTATTACCTGACGGACAAGGAGGGGAATGCGCTTCCGTACCTCGACGGCATTGAATTTATCGTAGAAAACAAAAAGCTTGAAGAGCTGGAGATGTTTGAAAACGGCGAAACGCATTTCATTGCCGCTTTGCCAACCAGTCGCATTTCGGCGATGCTCGAAGGCCGCATCAAGGATTTCAATTCTGTACCGCCGGTGCTGATCCTGCGCAACAATCCGCTCCTCGCAACGAACTACTATTTCTTCAATATGCAGGACGAGCGTTTTAAGGATGTCCGCGTGCGACAGGCCTTCAATTACGCGATTAACCGCAATGAAATTACGCAAAATGTGCTGCGCGGCCAGGCTTATGAAAATGGAATTTATGGCATTGTTCCACCGCTTTCGGCTTCCTTCCGGGCTTATGACTTTAGCGGGGTGAAAGCCGTTTCCTACGATTACGACCCGGAAAAAGCAAAACAATTGCTTGCCGAAGCCGGTTACCCCGGTGGCGCCAATTTCGGTTCCGTCGACCTGGCGATCAACCTGGGGGATTTCAACTCTGCCGTTGCGGAAGAAATCGCCAACCAGCTCTATCAAACCCTGGGAATTAACGTCAACATCGACGCGAGCTCTTTCGAGCAAAAAAACAACGATGCTTCCAACGGGAAAGGCGATATTTTCCGCTCCGCCTGGTTTGCCGATTTCGTCAGTCCGGAAACTTTCCTGCTGAATTTCTATGGCAAAATTGTTCCGAAATCAGCCAAGGATCCTTCTGTCATTAACCAGTCACGCTACGTGAACCCGAAATTCGATGCGCTTTACGAAAAAGCCAAGCAATCACACAACCTGAAGGAAAGCATGATGCTTTTCTCGGAAGCCGAGAAAGAGCTGATGAAAGATCCGCCGCTGATCCCGCTGTGGTACAATGGGGATATCCAGCTGCTTTATGCTAAAGTGCGCAATTTTCATGACAACCCCCTGAATTACTTCATTTTCAAAGAAGTATACTTCAAGGATTGGACCAAATCCGAATACGAAAACCGCGTCAAAAGCTAATTCCACGAACCGGTCGGGCTAAAAGACTGAAAACGAAAACATGAATAAACTATTAAAAAAGTCACTTGCACTGCTCCTGGTGGTGTTTGCTGCTCATTTTGCTTACGGGCAATATACCCAAACCGTTCGCGGAAAGATTTTCGACAACGAAACAAAAAGCCCGCTGGTAGGGGTAAAAGTGCAGATTTTCACCGCCGATTCCGTTAAAAACCTGCGTGCCCTGTCCGATGCCGACGGACTCTTCGAGATTCCGAATGTGCCGATCGGGAAGCACGAGCTGCAAACCCGTTTCGTGACCTACGACAACAAAAGTGTCACGATCATCGTGCAAACGGGGAAAGAAACCATCCTCGAAATCCCGATGCAGGAATCCTTCGTACAGAAAGACGAAGTGGTAGTGACCGCCCGCAAAAAAGGCGAAACCATCAATGAGCTGGCGACCGTTTCGGCCCAGCAATTCAGCGTAGAAGAAACAAACCGCTACGCAGGCTCGCGTTCCGATCCGGCGCGGATGGCTTCGAATTTTGCCGGTGTGCAGGGTGCCGACGATTCGCGCAATGACATCATTGTGCGCGGAAACTCGCCGCTTGGAATTGTTTATAAGGTGGAAGGGATCGACATTCCGAACCCGTCGCATTTCGCAATTTCAGGAAGTACCGGCGGACCAGTGAGCATCCTGAACAATAAAATCCTGGGCAACTCCGATTTTTTCCTGAGTGCCTTCCCGGCCGAATACGGAAACAGCATTTCGGGGATTTTTGATTTAAAATTGCGGAACGGGAACAACAAGCACCACGAATTTACCGGGCAGTTCGGTTTCCTGGGTACGGAATTGCTTGCCGAAGGCCCTTTGTCCAAAAGCGGTCGTTCTTCCTACCTCGTGATGGGGCGTTACTCGACCCTGAGCATGTTCAAATCCCTCGGGATCCAGATCGGGACGGATGCTGTGCCGGAATATGGCGACGAGGCCTTTAAGTTTAACTGGGTGCTCAAAAAAGGCGGTACTTTGTCGGCTTTCGGGATGGGTGGAAAAAGCAACATTGAAATCAAGATTTCGGAACAGAGCGAATATTCGACCGAATTATACGGCGAAGGCGACCGCGATCAGTATTTCGGGACTTCCATGGGCGTTTCGGGGCTGATCTACAAAAAGCCGGTAAACGAGCGCACCTTTTTCACCTCAACGCTGGCTTACAGCTTCGAAGAACAGCATTCGCACCACGATTACCTGGTCCGTCACATCGATACGGTGGTAACGGACGGCGAAACGCGTTACCCGATCGTGGTGGACTCGATTTACCCGCTGATGGGCTACCAGTACAAAACCGGCCGCATCCTCAACTACACGGCACTCAATCACAAGATCAACAAGCAGCATCTCCTGAAGTTTGGCTTCAATGCCGAATACCAGATGATGAACATGCTCGACTCGGCCCTGACGATCGATCATTCGGCTTTCCTGCGCCGCTGGGATTATAAAGGCGGTGCAGTATTGATCCAGCCCTTCATCCAATGGAAGTGGCGCGTAACGGAAAATATGGATTTCACAGCCGGGGTCCACAGCCAGTTTTACTCGCTCAGCGAAAGTATCAGCCCGGCCGAACCGCGGATCGGGTGGAAATACCGGATGAAAAACGGTAATTCGATTTTTGCCGGGGCGGGTCTCCACAGCCAGATGCAGCCGTTGTATACGTACGTTTACCGCCTTTACGATTCCGTTTCGAACCAGTTTGTGCTTCACAACAAAAAGATGGACTTTACGAAAAGCATCCACAACGTAATCGGTTACGAAAAGATTTTCTCTAAAAATTTCCAGGTCAAAACGGAAGCGTATTACCAGCACTTGTTTAACGTGCCGGTGACGATTCATCCTTCGGCTTTCTCGCTGATCAACCAGGGAAGCGGCTTTGCACGTTTCTTTCCGGATTCCCTGCAAAATACCGGGACCGGCTACAATTACGGGATTGAGCTGACGATGCAGAAATATTTTGACAAGTCGTTTTTCTTTCTTTTTTCGGGTTCCTTGTATGATTCGAAATACAAGGGCAGCGATGGTATCCTGCGCAATACGTCGTATAACGGGACATACACCTTCAACCTCCTGGCGGGCAAGGAATTCAAAATTAACAGCAAACAAACAATTTCCATTGGGATCAAAACGACTTACGCCGGCGGAAAACGCTACGGTTACGTCGATACGGCGGCGTCCAACCTGCTGAAAGAGCTTGTATTCATCGATTCGGCCCTCAACGACCGCCAGTTCCGCGATTATTTCCGCTTCGACCTGAAGGTTAACTGGACGTATAACGCCAAAAACATGACCCACGAAATCGGCCTGGACCTGGTGAACCTGTTCAACACGAAAAACCTGCTCGGGCTGGCTTACGCGCCGAACCTGGCAGATCCAAGCGCCGAGCCGATTGCTGAAAAGCAGCAGCTGGGCTTTTTGCCGTTGTTCTATTATAAGGTGGATTTTAAGTTTAAGAAGAAAGAGTAAGTTTCTCACTCATCCTCCCCCTTAATCCCTCCCGAAGTGTCGGGATAAACTCTCCAAAGGGGGAAACCAGCTTCCTCCCTTGAGGGAGGATTAAGGAGGGTGACTTTTACGAAAATCGCTGTATCAAACAAAAAATCCCTCTGCCGGAAGACAGAAGGACTTTCACTTTATTTATTGAAAAAACTGTTTAAGCTTGTTTCTCCGGAGAGAGGGCGCTGAGGATCGCTTCCACGAGCTGCTCGTTCACGTTCCCGTATTTATTGTCGTAATCCGCAGATGCGCGCTTGATCACTTCAAAGGCTTCTTCTTTCCCGTAAACATGGGTGATTTCCACGTTTTTCGCACCGCCGTCGAGGTCTTTGTAAGTCAGGAAGAAATGGCGCACGCGGTCAATTACCATTTTCGGCATTTCAGAAAGATCTTCCATGTTGCCGTAAGCCTGGTCGCCTTTCAGTACAGCGATAATTTTGTCGTCGGCCTCACCGCCGTCAAGCATACGGAAACCGCCGATTACTTTGGCTTCGCAAAGGATATTTCCGTGGTTGAAAGCGCGCTCGCTCAAAACACAGATGTCCAGCGGGTCGCCATCGCCTGTGATGTCTGTTCTGCCGGTTTTTTCGTTGGCAAAGGCCGCTACCTGCGTATCGCAGTAGGTTTTAGGGACAAAACCATAGAGGCAAGGCATGTGGTTGGACAATTTTTGCGGACGGTCAACCATGAGGTGGCCGCTGGCCTTATCGATTTCGTATTTGATGGCATCCGAAGGGATGATTTCGATGTAGGCATTGACAATTGCCGGGGATTTTTCGCCCGGCTCTACGCCGTGCCACGGGTGCGAAACAAAACGCTTGCTCATGGCATCAACGATCTTTTTTACTTCTTCTTTCATAATTTTAATGTGATAATAGTTTAATGAGTTAATTCGGTAATATGCTAATGATTTAATGTCATTTTTATCTTAACTGGGCGCCGAGCTTTGTTTCGAGCTCCGTGCGGATCCGCTGCATAACAGCATCCACCGCCTGGTCTTTGAGTGTTTGCTCGTTGTCCTGGAAATAGAAGGAAACGGCATAGGATTTTTTGCCTTGTTCGAGGTTTTTCCCCTCGTAAACGTCAAAAAGCCCTACCCGGCGCAGGATTTTTTTATCAGCGCTTTTCGCCAGTTTTTCGATGTCGGCAAAACGCACGCTTTCATCCAGGAGGAGTGAAAAGTCGCGGCGCATTTCAAAGGTTTTCGGGATTTCTTTAAAAATCACCTTGTTCAGCTTCAGGTTTTTGCAAATCAAATCCCAGCTCAAATCAGCAATAAAGACATCGTTTTTGATCCCGAACTGCTTGCGAAGCGCTGCAGAAACCCAGCCCATCTGGCCGATTTCGTCTTTCAAAACCGCGAGCTTTACCCCATCGGCAAGCAGGCTGTTTTCGAGTGCGTTTTCCTGTAAAAAGGAGCTCAGCCCGATTCTGCCCAGGAGGGAATGAACGATACCTTTCAGGGTGAAAAAGCTCGTTTTATCTTTGGCGTTATTCCATTGTTCGTCGTACTTATTCCCGCTCAGAACAAGGATCAGGCGTTTTTCTTCTTCGTATTTCCCGTCTTTTTTGCGATATACCTTACCAAACTCGAAAAGTTTCAGGTCCGGGTTCTGGCGGTTTTGATTGTGTTCCACCACCTCGAGCGCATTGTAGATCAGTGTCTGGCGCATCACGTCCAGGTCCTGGCTGAGCGGGTTGAGGATTTCAACGTTGTTTTCTTTCAGTAAAACCTGTTGCTGCACCTTTTCCAAATGCAGGGAAGAGGTCAGGGAGTTGTTCATCATTTCGGAAAAACCGTTCGATACCAGCAATTCGGCCAGCGTGTGCTGGATCTTTTCCAGGTTCGGCTTCGCGCTCAGTGTCAGGTTGGAATTCAGCTTGTCAGGCAGCGGGACCTGGTTGAACCCGTAAATGCGCAGGATCTCTTCCACCACATCAATTTCGCGGGTAACGTCGACGCGGTAAGCCGGAACTTCCAGTTTCCAGGTATCGCCGTTTTCAGCCAGGAGCAGAATATCAAGATCGCCGAGGATTTGTTTCATATCGGCCTCCGGAATTTCAGTCCCGATCACCTGGTTGCAGTAAACCGGGCGAAAATCTACCGTTTGATTTTCGATTGTTTGCGGGTATGCTTCTTGTACGTCCATCGCGATTTCGCCGCCAGCGACCTCCAGGATCAGGGCCACTACGCGATCGAGCGCAAAACGCGTCAGCTGCGGGTCAACACCCCGCTCGTAACGGAAGCTGGCATCGGTACTTAAACCGTGCATTTTAGCCGTTTTGCGGACGGATACCGGGTTAAAATAAGCCGATTCGATGAAGATTTCGGTCGTATCATTGGAAATCCCGGATTCCAAACCGCCGAAAACACCGGCAATGGCGAGATTTTCTTTCCCGTTGGTGATCATCAGGTTGGAGCTGTCGAGCGTGCGCTCAACGCCGTCGAGGGTCGTGAATTTTTCCCCGTTTCCGGCGCGTTTCACCACAATTTTCCCGTTCAGGGCTTTGCAGTCGAAGGCATGGAGCGGCGTTCCCAATTCACGCATGACGTAATTGGTGCAGTCGACCACGTTGTTGATCGGGCTGAGGCCCACCGTACGGAGCCGCTTCTGCATCCAGGCAGGCGAGGCGTCAATTTTTACATTTTTGAGGCTGACGCCAAAATATTTGGGGCAAAGCTCCGGCTCTTCGATCGTAATCGAGTGCGGCAAGCTTTGCGATTTCACTTCCAGTGCTTTGATTTCCGGCAGCTGCAGTTTCAGGCCTGCATTCCGGTGATAATTCAGGTAGGCAATGAGATCGCGGGCAACGCCGATGTGGCCCATGGCATCTGCGCGGTTAGGCGTAAGCCCGATTTCAACCAGGTAATCGTCGGCGAGATCAAAATAGTCGGCAGCGGGCATACCCACCGGTGTATCCTGTTTTAAAACCAGGATTCCGGCGTGTGATTCGCCCAGGCCCAGCTCGTCTTCGGCACAGAGCATGCCGTTGGATTCAACGCCCCGGATTTTGGATGCTTTGATTTTGAAAGCTTCGTCGGGTTTCGGGTACAGGGTGCAGCCTACCGTTGCAACAACCACTTTTTGACCGGCTGCTACATTCGGTGCACCGCAAACTATCTGCAAAGGCTCGCCTCCAACAGTCACCGTGGTTACTTTCAGCTTATCGGCATCGGGGTGTTTTTCGCAGGTGAGCACTTCGCCCACGACAACGCCCTGTAAGCCTCCTTTTACAGCTTCGATTTTTTCCACGCCGTCCACTTCCAAACCGGTTTCGGTCAGAATTTTAGCGATTTCATCGACCGGTAGATCGGTCTTAACGTAATCCTTCAGCCAGGAATAAGCAATTTTCATTTTTCAAAAAAAGGCAAAGATAAGAAGAAAAAGCATAGCTTTTGAAGACCAAGCGTCAGCGCCGGGAAAAAGCATAGCTTTTGAAGACCACCGCCGAAGGCAGCCACGGAGTGAACTGTCAGCGCCGGGAAAATGCAGAATAGAAATGGCAGGCAGATGGCAGATTAAGTTTTGTAATTAAAGCAAAAAAAGCCCCACTGAAAAATGGAGCTTTTGTATTGAAGTCCTTTGTTTTTTATTCTGATTTAACGATGCGGCGGGTTTCAAGGATTTCTCCTTCTTGTTTGAGGACGTAAAAGTAAACGCCTTTTTTCAGCTCGGAGAGATCGAGCACCGTGTATTTTTCGTTGTTATTTACGGCAACGGTTTTTACTTTTTCGCCCAGTACACTCATGATCTCAATGTTGTCAGCCGTTTTGTTCGGAATGCTGAGCTTGGTTTTGAACGGGTTTGGGAAAGCTTTGAGAGCCACCGGGTTTTCAGGTTCGTCGATGGAAGCTGTTCCATTCGAAGCGCTGAACCCGCCTACCATGCCGGAGCCGGCGTGTGGCGTACAGACATAACCGTAATTCCCGGCTACCGTCACTTTGTAGTCAAAGTCGGTGGAAGTCATGAAATGATCCCAGGTGGCGGCGCCTACAGGTACGCTGGCAGAGGTCGTTGTGTGGGAACCGGAAACCAAGTGCCAGCGGATCGTATCGCCGACAATCACATTAGAGATCGCGTTCGGGCTGAAGGAAAAATTAGACACGTTGACGACATGAATGGTTGCCTTGGCTGAAAAGCCGGCAAATAAAAGAAGCATTATCAGGTAAATTTTTTTCATCTGTAACAGATTAAGGGTTAATACATTCAAATATAGTAAAATAATTTTAAACCGGTGGTATAAAATCCCGGGAAAAATTTACGCTCGTTTTGTTGACCTGTAAATGCAAAAAGGGATGACATAGCCACCCCCTTTTTCGTTTCAATAAAGAAAAAATCTCTTAGTTCTTTTGCCAAACGCAGGCTTTGTCAGAAATCTGAACAGCCTCTTCCTGGTAAAGCATAGCAATTTGCGGGCAAGCCATACCTTCCGGGCAATCCACTCTGAATGCAACGGTGAGGGTACCGATTGTGTAAGGCACTTCCGGAGCCACGAAATAATAGATCGGCTGGAATTCACGGGAAACTTCAACCCATCCTGTAGCTTCGATCCCGTTAATGCGTCCTTCCAGACCATTGTCGTTGTTACAGTTTGGTGCAGACTGCTGGGCAAAAGCGCCGGCAGAAAGGCTCAACATCAGCCCTAAAGAGAAAAGTACTTTCTTCATAGTAAGAATTTTAAGTGTTTGAAGGCAAAAGTAAACAGATGAAACGGAAGACGCAATACGTATAAATACCTGTTTTTCAATCATTTGTTTTGATAAAAAAGATCAGCTAAATCTTTTTTGTAAAGCATAAAACCCGTTTTTAAGCCTAAAACCCGGCCCGGTTTCTGTTGCCCGCAAGAATTAAAAAGGGGACATCGTCCATCGTGTCCCCCTTTCCATTCTCTCAAAGAAAATACTTAGTTTGTTTTCTGCCAGACACAAGCCTTGTTGGATACCGCAATAGCGTCTTCCTGGTATACCATGGCAATTTTCGGGCAAGCTTCACCTTCCGGGCAATCCACTCCAAACACAACGGTCAATGTACCGATGTTGTACTGGGGCTCCGGTGCAACCAAATAATAGATCGGCTGAAATTCACGTGAAATTTCTACCCACCCGGTGTTTTCAATAGCATCGATGCGGGCTTCGAGGCCGTTATCATTGTTGCAGCTTGGTGCTACCTGCTGCGCAAAAGCGCCTGCAGAACAGAGGCTTAACATCAGCCCCAAAGAGAAAAGTGTTTTCTTCATAGTAAGAATTTTAGTGTTTGGAGCAAAATTAAAGAGAAAAAGCATAGTCACAATACGTATAAACACCTGTTTTTCAATTACTTATTTTTTAGTTCGAAAAATCAGCTAAATCTTTTTTGTAAGGAGGTAGCTTGCTTTTTGGCATGAAATTGGCGTAAAAAAATTAATTCGTCAACGAAAAAAATTTTCATTCCCAGCCAACCTTTACACATTTGAAATCGTTATTTGTACAAAACAACTTGTTTTTCCTTGCAGATTGAATTTATTGCTGTATATTCGCAAGTAGAAACAAACACCAAAAAAGAGCTTATAGAGAGATATTTACTTTTGAATTATGTTAAACCATAGGGCCTAAAACCCATTTTAATTTGAAAGTTATGTCTTTAAAAAAGCTGGATGACCACACGCTCATCGTTTCTTATATCTCCGGAAATCACCAGGCATTTGAAGTTTTATTGCTGCGTCACAAAAACAGCATTTACCGGACTATTTTGTCCAAGGTGAAAGACCGCGACCTGGCAGAGGACCTGTTCCAGGATACCTTTATTAAGATCATCAAAACGTTCCAGGGCGGGAATTATAACGATGAAGGCAAATTCCTCTCCTGGGCGATGCGCATTGCCAACAACCTGGTGATCGATTATTTCCGCAAGCAGAACCGGATGAAAATGATCCAGGAAAAGTCCTCCAGGTCTGATGACATGAGCATTTTTAATTTTGTGGCCTCACCGGACGACCATGTGCTGGCGCAGCTTTCCAAAGAAGAGCTCCTGGAGCAAATGACCCAACTGGTGGATTACCTGCCACAGGCCCAGCAGGACATCATCCGCAAGCGTATTTTCGAGGATTTATCCTTTAAAGATATTGCCGAATCCGAAGACATTAGCATCAATACGGCCCTGGGCAGAATGCGTTATGCGCTGCTCAACCTCCGTAAGATGATTGAAAAACATAATCTGGTAGTAAACATTGCCTGATTTTTCATAGCGCGAAAAAGACGCCGCGATGGACTAAAGAGGAACGCAAAGGACGTTCAGCTTTATCTGTTGCGGTTTTCTGTTTTTAATACTGGACGCAAAGTGACGCCAGGTTTTTGGCAGAGTTCGCCAAGTTTAAAAACACACACTGCCTTTGCATTCCAAAATTTCCGCTAAATCGCAGAAGAACTACTCGTCAAAAGAAACCACCAGTTTTTCGCTGGTCGGGTGGGCCTGGCAGGTCAGGATGTAACCGGCTTCAAGCTCGTCTTCCTCGAGGGCGTAATTAACATCCATGCGGGCGCTTCCCTGCATCACCTTGGCCTTGCAAGTACAGCAAACGCCGCCCTTGCAGGCAAAAGGAAGGTCGGCACCGGCTTTTTGTGCTGCGTCGAGGATATTATCGTCGTTTTCGTTCAGGGAAATATCAAGGGAATCGCCGTCGATGATGATCGTTACATTGGCCGTGATATTCGTTTCACTGATGACTTTCTCCACGTGTTTGATGCTGGTTCCGAACAACTCAAAATGCACCTGTTTCGGATCGACCCCCTGGGCGAGGAAAGTGTCCTTCACCGCATGGATCATGCTTTCGGGGCCGCACACGAAAACGTCATCGATGCGCTCGTTTTTCAGAAAAGTTTTGTAGAGCTTCTCGCATTTTTCGGCATCAATCCGTCCTTTTTGCAAAGGATTTCCAAGACTTTCGCGGGAAAGGACGTGGATCACGCTGAAGCGGTCGAGGTATTCGTTTTTCAGCGCTTCGATCTCTTCCCGGAAAATGATGGAAGCGAAGTTTTTATTGCCGTAGAAAAAGGTAATGCTGCTTTCCGGCTCGTTTTTCAGCACGGATTTGATGATGGATAAAATCGGGGTGATCCCGCTTCCGGCAGCAAAAAGAACGTAATTTTTGTTGTGGGCTGCGTCCAGGTGCACCTTGAAATGCCCGCTGGGCGTCATGACATCAAGCTCATCTCCCACTTTCAGCTGTTGATTGGCAAAGCCTGAGAATTTTCCGCCTTCCACTTCTTTCACCGCCACGCGCCATTCTTCTTCGAAAGGGGAGGAGCACAGGGAATAAGACCGGCGCAGCTCTTCACCGTCGATGGTGGTTTTCAGCGTCAGGTACTGGCCCGAAAGGTACTGGTAGTTTTCATGCAATTCCCGGGGGACATCGAAACGAATGGAAACGGTGTCGGCTGTTTCCCGGCGGATGTCCGCAATTTTTAAGCGATGAAATGTGGGCGTCATATCTAAAAATTAGTGCACAAAACTACGTAAAAAAATTATACCTAAGTTGGTGAGTGTATAAGTTAGAAGGGATGAATTAAACACATAGGCAGCTGGATTTTTGAAAGGCACCCTGTTAAAAATAGGGCACCTGAGCCACTGAGCAATGCATATCTCTCTTAAAAACTATTCTTCTCTTCAAATCAGTCACATCCAAAAAACTACAGACCTATGTGCCTGTGTGTTTAAATTTCCCTGTACAGTACATTAAAATTTAAATTGATTCTAAATTATTCGCATTTTTTGGCAGCATTTGACAGAAATAAATACCTTTGTCTAAAATTTTTTGAAGATGAATATTCCAGCTGATTTGAAATACACACAAGACCACGAATGGGTTAAGATTGACGGTAACGTAGCGACTGTCGGAATTACTGATTTTGCCCAGAGCGAATTAGGCGATATCGTTTACGTGGAGATCGAAACCGAAGGGGAAGAGCTCGGGAAAGAAGAAGTTTTCGGTTCCGTAGAGGCCGTAAAAACCGTTTCTGACCTGTTCATGCCGCTTTCCGGTACGGTAGTGGAATTCAACAAAGACCTCGAGTCCGATCCGGAAGCGGTGAACAAAGACCCATACGGAAAAGGCTGGATGATCAAAATCGAGCTCAGCGATCCTTCCGAAGCAGATTCTTTGATGGATGCTGCGGCTTACCAGGCGCATATCGGGTAATTCGTAATATGCGCTAAGACGCATTTGAAGATTCGCAAATTCAGAATTCCACGAAAGTGGACGAATCCCGCTTGCGGGAAGAATTTTCAAACCCTTACATCACAAATACCACCTTTAAGGTATCCGTATTGCCGGAATTTGCATTAATTTTACGGCCAAATTGCTGTTTTGAGTCAAACGCTGGGTTTTTGTACGACCGGGAAGGTCTTTAAAGTGAAGCAGGTTTTGCCTTCGGATCTCAGTTCCAAATTGCTGGAAATGGGTTTTTATACCGGGAAAGAGGTCGAAATCCTGTACAAGGCGCCTTTTGGTGACCCGATTGCTGTGCGCGTAGGCGAATACGTGTTGTCCATGCGTAAAAGCGAAGCCAATCTCATTGAAGTAGAGCATCCCGGATCATGAAAAAAATTGCGCTTTTAGGAAACCCGAACACCGGAAAAACTTCCGTTTTCAACCGGCTTACCGGCCTCAACCAGCATGTGGGGAATTTCCCGGGTGTTACGGTCGACAAGAAGTCGGGTACGGTGCACGAAGGCAAGGAAAGCCTCGAACTGATTGATTTCCCGGGAACCTATAGCATTTACCCGCATTCGAATGACGAACAGGTCGTTTACGATGTGTTTTCCAATCCCAAACACCCCGATTTTCCGGAGCTGGCGCTTGTTGTGCTGGATGCCGGGAACCTGGAACGCAACCTCCTGCTGTTTTCACAGGTTTACGACTTGCACATTCCGCTGATTGCCGTGTTGAATATGAGCGACGTGGCGCACCGGAAAGGGATCCGCACGGATTTGGATGCGCTGAAACGCGCTTTCCCGGGCATCCGGGTTTGTGAAACGAACGCCCGCGCCGGCCTGGGCATGAAAGAGCTGAAAAAGCTGCTTTTCGAAGAAACGGAACGGGTTAATCACGAAGCTTTTATTGCGGATTACAGCATTTCGGCCATTGAAAATGAACAGCAGCAGGAAGCGGAAACGGCTTTGCGTTACGAAAAAATCCGCGCGGTGCTGGAAAAAGCAGTTCGCCACGAAGCGCAACATGATAGACCAAAAAAGCCCGGGCTTTGGGACCGGCTGACGGTTCACCCGCTCTGGGGCTATTTGATTTTTGCCCTGATTTTGCTCGTCATTTTCCAGCTGATCTTTTCCATTGCTTCGCTGCCGATGGATTTGATTGACGGCGCTTTTGCGGATTTTGCCAACTGGACAGCCGATCGCCTTCCACCGGGTATTTTGACGGATTTGCTCAGCGGTGGAATTATCCCCGGATTGGGCGGTGTGCTGGTGTTTCTCCCTCAAATTTTATTGCTCTTTTTCTGCCTCGGTATCCTGGAGGAAACCGGTTACCTGGCACGCGCCGTCTTCATTATGGACCGCCTGATGCGGCCTTTCGGGCTGAACGGCAAAAGCGTCGTTCCGCTGATTTCCAGTGCGGCCTGTGCCATCCCGGGCATTATGGCTACGCGGACGATCCCCAACCAGAAAGAACGCCTGATCACGATCCTCGTTGCCCCGCTGATGAGCTGCAGCGCCCGGATCCCGGTATATACCTTGCTGATCGCCCTGGTGGTGCCTAAAAGTTACCTGTTCGGTTTCCTGAGCCTGCAGGGGTTGACGCTTTTCGCCATGTACCTGCTCGGCCTGCTTTCCGCGCTGGCCGTTGCCTGGGTGATGAAACGCTTCATCAAAACGCGCGAAAAAAGCTACTTTTTACTTGAAATTCCTGAATTTAAAGCGCCGCGCTGGGGCAATATTTTCATTTCCCTGTACGAAAAATCCAAAGTATTTGTTTGGGAAGCCGGAAAGGTGATCCTCGCCATTTCGATTATTTTGTGGGCGTTGGCAAGCTACGGCCCGGGCGATCGCATGGACAAGGCCGTGCAGAAAATCGACCGGGAAGTGTACACCGGTGAACATTACGAAGACAAGGTGGCCTCCGTCAAGCTGGAAAATTCCTACATGGGTATTTTGGGCAAAACGATCGAGCCGGTGATCCGCCCGCTGGGCTTCGACTGGAAAATCGGGATTTCGTTGCTGACGTCCTTCGCCGCCCGCGAGGTCTTTGTGGGTTCCATGGCCACGATTTACAGCGTGCACCAGGATGATAACGATGGCCTGCTTGAAACCATGCGCCAGGAAAAGCGTCCCGACGGAACGGCGGTTTATTCGCTTGCTACCGGTCTGTCGCTGATGGTGTTTTATGTGTTTGCGATGCAGTGTATGGCTACCTTGGCTATTGTTCGCCGCGAGACCAAAAGCTGGAAATGGCCGCTTGTTCAACTTGCATATATGGGAATTTTGGCGTATCTTGCAAGCATGTTGACGTATCAAATTTTTTCGTGATGCAAACGGTATTGGTAATTCTGTTAATTTCGTGCTCAGTTTTTTATTTCGTGAGACGGGGCTACCGTTATTTCCGCCAAAAGGATAATAAATGTGAAGCCTGCTCGTTTTCACCTAAAACCAGCATTGAATGATCCAAAAATTATCCATCCTTATCCCGGCATATAACGAAGAAAATTCCATCCAAACCATATTAGGCAAAGTCAAATCCGTTGAGCTGGTAAACGGCATTCAGAAGGAAATTGTTATTGTAAACGACTGTTCGAAGGACAAAACCCTGGAGAAAATTGCCGAGTTTCAGCAGAGCAATCCGGAGCTCGATATCCGCGTGTTTTCACAAACGGTCAACCAGGGAAAAGGAGCGGCGATCAACCGGGCGATCCAGGAATCCAGCGGTGATTATATCATTGTACAGGACGCCGATTTGGAATATGACCCCGAAGAGTATAACCTCTTGTTGAAACCAGTGCTCGTGGATAACGCCGATGTCGTTTACGGATCGCGTTTCATGGGCCATCAGCCTCATCGCATTTTATTTTACTGGCATTCGAAAGGAAATAAATTCCTGACAGGCTTTTCGAATATGATGACGAACCTGAACCTGACGGACATGGAAACCTGCTACAAGCTGATTCGCGCTTCCATTGCCAAAAAGATCGACATCAAGGAACGCCGTTTCGGGATTGAGCCGGAAATTACGGCGAAGCTGGCCAAAATCCGTCGTATTCGTATTTACGAGGTAGGGATTTCCTATTATGGCCGCACTTATGAGGAAGGCAAAAAAATCGGCTGGAAAGACGGTTTTCGTGCACTTTGGTGTATTGTGAAGTATAAGTTTGTGAATTAACTTTTTAACATAGCGCTTATGCTGTAGCTACTGCGTAAGCATTAGGAACATAGATTTAGTTGTAAGGCACTTGACTTGACAGAGTTATTCCTATTGTTACCTGAAATATCCTTCTTTTCTGCATTTCCTAATGTGCCTATGTGTTTAAATTTATACCTGTTTTCTAAGGAATAATGAAAATCAAAGCGCCATTCATTTTGCGGGAAGCGCATACGGAAGCCATCCTGGCCCTCCTGAAGCAAACCATGCTCGGGACGGATGGTGCGCGCTACCGCCACCTGAATACCGTTGAAACGGTCGGCGATCTCGACCATCCGCTGTTTTTATCCCTGGAACGCGGAGAAAAGGTCATCGGCAACATCAGTTTCTGCCGGCGCGGAACAAACTGGTATATCCGCTATTTTGCCTTCGATTCCCTCTTCCAAAGTACAAAAGCGAGCACGAAGAACAAAAAATCCGGCTTAAAGGAAGGCATTGCGGATTTTTTCAGGGAACAAACCGAAGCCGGGATTTGTTTTTATGCCTATGTGGACCCCAAAAACCTGCGCAGCAAGTTCATGTGCGAAAATTTTGGTTTTGAAACCATCGCCCGCTTGAAAACCTTTTCTTTTTCGCGCTCAAAACCCAAAGCAAACCCGGAGCTGTTAGAAATAAGTGACCCCGAGCGAATTCGAAGCATGCACCGAAGTTTCAGCGATCAGCTTTTTTACACAGCACCGGAGCTGAAAGGCAGCCGTTATTATGCCCTGGAAAAAAACGGCGAAACCCTGGCTTTTGCGCGTATCCGTTGTGCGCATTGGGAAATTGAGCGCCTTCCCGGGAAATTCGGAGCACTGCTTGTAAAATTGGTCCCTTTTATTCCTTTCCTGAACCGTTTCCTTCTTCCGTCCAACCACCGTTTTTTGGTGCCGGACCTGGTGTGGGCAAAAGACAAGGATCCCAAACTCCTCGAAGAACTCTTTGAATCGCTGCTTGCTGCCGAAAAACACCGTTTGCTGCTTTGGTGGGCCGACGAAACGGATCCCATTCTACAGCACGAAAAACAAATTCGCTGGGGCATTTTCAGTCGTTTCCTGGGCAACCCTCCGGTGGATGTGGTTGCTAAATTCAACCCGGAGAGCCGGCCAGACACCTATCAGCCTGTCTTTGTGTGCGGGATTGATTTGATTTAAGCGGTTTGGCGCAAAATCTTATCTTTGTGCGTCAAGATTGATTTCATGCAAAAATTCGTTGATCGTATTGCCCAACACCTCCTGGAAAGCGACACGCCCCTGCAAAACTGGGTGGTGATACTGCCGTCGGAGCGGGCGAAGCAATACATCCGCAAAGCCTTGTATGAACGCCTGCAAAAACCGGCTTTTGCACCGCAGATGCTGACGATCAATCGCTGGGTTGCCCAGCAGGCGAAAAGGGCCGTGATCGACAAAACGCATTTGCTGCTGGAACTCTACGACATCCACCGGGAGTATCCCTCGGCGGAAATCGACACCTCTTTTGACGAGTTCCTGAGCTGGGGACGGATGCTCATGAGCGATTTTGACGAAATCGAGCGTTACCTGGTGGACCCCAACCTGCTGTTCCGGAACCTGAAGGACATCAAAGAAATCGAAAACTGGAGCTTTAACTCGACGGAAGAGCTGACCGAAAGCCAGCGCAAATATTTGGCTTTCTGGGAACGGCTCGGCTCCTATTTCATTCAATTGCAGCAACGCCTGAGCGCCAAAAATGCCACGATGCCCGGAACGGTATACCGGCAGGTGGCCGAAAATACGGTTTTGTTTTTCAATGACGAAAGCAAACGTTACCTGTTTGCGGGCTTCAATGCACTTTCGAAGGCCGAAATGCAGCTGTTCCGCAACCTGGTGGAGGCCGGCAAGGCGGATGTGCTTTTCGATGCCGATCAGTATTATTTGAACGACAAGGCCAATGAAGCCGGGCATTTCATCCGGAAATTCCGCGAATTCATGCAGATTCGCGACTTGCAAGTGCTGCGTAACGAGCTTGTCAACGCCCCGAAGGAAATTGAGATCATCAGTTGTCCGCAGCTGACCGGGCAGGTCAAAGTAGCACAAACCTTATTGGCACAAATTCCCGAAGATGAGCTTTCGGAAACGCTGGTGCTGCTCGCTGACGAATCGCTGATCATCCCGCTGCTGCAAAACATCCCGAAACTGGTCAAAAAAGCCAACATTACGCTCGGTTTGCCGCTGCGCTCTACGGCTCTGGTCAACTGGCTGGCGCTGGTGTTCAACATCCAGGAAGGCTTTATCCGCTACCAGCGCAAAACGGTCTATTACAAAGATTTGCTCGCCGTGTGGAATCACCCGTTTTACAACGAAATCCTTTCGGAAGATGAACGCCGGGCCGTTTACCGCAAAGAGCAGGAAATCCAGTCGCGCAATATCATTTTCCAGTCCTTGAAAAACGTACAGCTTTCGGAAAAAAGCGACCGCATCCTCGAAGTCTTGTTCACGCCCTGGGAAAATTCCTGGGAGAGGGCCCTGGAGGCCATCCGCGAGCTGAACCGCCTGCTGTACGAAGGCTTTGACCCCGAAAAAGAAAGCAATAAGCTTGAGAAAGCCATTATCCAGCGTTTCGATGAGGTGATCATCGATTTCCAGAACTGTGTCAAAACGGCTTTTCCTGAAATGTCTTTGCGAAGCTTCAAAACCCTGTTTAACCAGGAATGGGCCTCTGAAAGCATTGCGTATTACGGGAACCCGATCGACGGCCTGCAGGTGATGGGCTTGCTCGAAACGCGTTTGCTGGATTTTAAAAACATGATTGTGCTCGGCCTGAATGAGGGTAAAATGCCCCCGTCGAACCCGATCAACTCGCTTATCCCGATGGATTTGCGCCAGTTCGTGGGCCTGCCGACCGTGCGTGATAAACAGGGGCTTTTTGCGCATCACTTTTACCGCCTGCTGCATGGCGCTTCCAGGATCTGGATCACCTATCACAATGGCGTGGATTCCTTTTCCTTCGCTGAAAAAAGCCGCTTCGTAGCCCAGATCGAAATGGAGCTCGTGAAGGCCAATCCGAACATCCGGATCGTGCACAAGGATTACACGCTGGCGCAGCCGGACGGCGCTTCGACCCGGAAAAAAATACAGAAATCACCCGAAATCCTGGACCAGCTCGACTTCCTGTTTGAACGCGGGATTTCGCCCTCGATGATCAAAAAATATTTTACCTGTCCGCTGGATTTTTACTTCCAGTACGTGCTGAAATTCGGCGAGGAGAAAAAAGTCGAAGAAGAGCTCGAAAGCAGCACTTTCGGGACACTGATCCACGCCGTGCTCGAAGATTTATACCAGCCTTTCAACCAGGAAACACAGGGCGACCTGGCCCCGCTGCTGACAGAAAAGGACATCAACAAAATGCTGCTCGTTTTTGAAGGACGGTTGTTTGAACAATTCAAAAATCATTTTAACGGCGACGAGCAGGCCTTCCTGAGCGGGAAAAACTTCCTCAGCTATTCCATGTCGATCGAAATGTGCCGCCAGTTTCTCTATTCCGAAAAAGAATTTTTCCGCCGGAACCCCGAAGCGAAAGTTGCCATTAAAGCCTTGGAATTGCCGGTAAACGAAAGCCTGGAAATCGAAATTGCCGGCCGCAAAAAAACGATCTGCCTCAAGGGTTACATTGACCGGGTGGATGAGGTGGACGGACACACGCGCATCCTGGATTACAAATCGGGGAAAGTAAGCGAAAAAGACGTGGACAACCCGCGCATCAAGCTGGACGGCGATGAAAACGATTACCTGGTGTGGGCCAGCAAAAATGTCAAGTATTTTTTCCAGCTCTATACTTACCTCTACCTTTTCCGGCAAAAAACCGGGATTACAGCGCGTGAAAACGGGATCATTTCGATGGTCAATTTCCGCAACAACCCTTTTTTGCTGAAAGCGCGCGATCTTTCGCATGAAGAGCTGATTGCCCGCTACCCGCAGGTGCTCGAAGCGATCCTGGGCGAAATTTATGACGCAGCCACTGCCTTTGAGCATAACCCGGCATCGCGTTATTGCGCGTATTGTTAGTTGCTTATTCTCCTCCCTTGAGGGAGGATAAAGGAGGGTGACTTTATGAAAACCGTCATGTCACCCCTCTTGGTCTCCCCTCAAGGGGAGAAAGGATGCACTAACTCACAAACTACTCACTCAGCAACTCCAAAACTTATCAACTAAAATAATTATCTTTGCAGCTCACCAAGAAGTAGCAACAAAGTTAATTTTCGATTCATGTACAGAACGCATACCAACGGCGAATTACGCCCGGAACACATCAACACAAATGTAACCCTGGCCGGATGGGTACAAAGTATCCACGATTTGGGAGGGATGACTTTCATCGACCTGCGCGATCGTTACGGCATTACGCAGCTGGCTTTCAGTATGGAAGAAAATGCCGCTTTGTGTGAGCAGGCCCGCAAACTGGGGCGTGAATTTGTGATCCAGGCGGAAGGTACGGTGATTGAGCGTTATTCCAAAAATAAAAATATCCCGACGGGCGATATCGAAATCAAGGTGTCGAAACTAACGACCCTGAACGCAGCCAAAACACCGCCTTTCACTATCGAGGACGAAACCGACGGCGGCGAGGAGCTGCGCGCGCAATACCGTTACCTGGACCTGCGCAGGAACCCGGTACAGCAAAAGATCCGCCTGCGCAACAAGGTGGCGCTCGAAACGCGTAAGTACCTGGACGGGCAGGATTTCCTGGACGTGGAAACGCCTTACCTGATCAAATCCACGCCGGAAGGCGCCCGTGACTTTGTCGTACCGAGCCGCATGAACCCGGGAGAATTTTATGCCTTGCCCCAATCGCCGCAAACCTTTAAGCAATTGCTGATGGTTTCGGGCTTTGACCGCTATTACCAAATCGTGAAATGTTTCCGCGACGAGGATTTGCGGGCCGACCGCCAGCCGGAATTTACGCAGATTGACTGCGAAATGGCTTTCGTGGAACAGGAAGACATCCTGCAAACTTTTGAAGGCATGGTAAAACACCTCTTTGCCGAAGTGCGCGGCATTCATTTTGATTATACTTTCCCGCGGATCACTTATGCGGAAGCAATGGAAAAATACGGCTCCGATAAGCCGGATATCCGCTTTGGAATGGAGTTCCTGGATTTTACGGAATTGACGAAAGGCAAAGGTTTCCCGGTGTTTGACAATGCCGAAACGGTCCTGGCGATCAATGCCGAAGGAGCGAACGGCTATACCCGCAAGCAGATCGATGCACTGACAGAATGGGTGAAGCGCCCGCAGATCGGTGCGACCGGCTTGGTTTACCTGCGCTATAATGAAGATGGAACGCTGAAAAGCTCCGTAGATAAATTTTACCCGGAAGAAGAATTGAAAAAATGGGCTGAAAAAGCACAGGCCAAACCGGGCGATTTGCTGCTTTTGCTTTGTGGGAACCTGGATAAGGTACGCAAACAAATGAATGAGCTTCGTCTCTATATGGGCAATGAGCTCGGGCTCAGGAACCCGGATGTGTTCAAGCCGCTTTGGGTACTCGATTTTCCGCTCCTGGAATGGGACGAGGAAAACAGCCGTTACCATGCGATGCACCATCCGTTTACCTCACCGAAACCGGAAGATTTCGAGCTGATCAAGACCGATCCGGGGAAAGTACGCGCCAATGCTTATGACCTCGCGATCAACGGAGTGGAGATCGGCGGTGGCTCGATCCGGATTCATGACCGCGATTTGCAGGCGCAAATGTTCGACCTGCTCGGCTTTACGCCGGAAGAAGCGCAGGAGCAGTTCGGCTTCCTGATGAATGCTTTCGAATACGGCGCCCCGCCGCATGGGGGACTGGCTTTCGGGCTTGACCGCCTCGTGGCTTCGATGGGTGGTTCGGATTCGATCCGCGATTATATTGCCTTCCCGAAAAACAACCGCGGCCGCGACGTGATGATCGACGCGCCTTCTGCGCTGAACGATGCGCAATTGAAAGAGCTGAATATTGCGGTATCGGTGGAAAATTCGTAATTTTGCAAGGTGAAAGCGTTTTTGATTTTTCCTGTTTTGTTCCTGGCATCCTGTGCCGTGTTCAAGGGTGGGAAAAATACCGTTACCGTAAGCGGCAAAATTGAGATCCACCGCCCGTATTGTGAACAAGGCAAACCGAGCGATGCGGAAGCCGCCAAAGGCAGCAGTGAACCCTTCCCGCTGGCGACTTTCTATGTGAAATCGCAAATGAATAACGATACAAAGCAGGAAACGGTTGTGAAGTTTACAACAGACGCGGAAGGCCATTACAGCTTTAAGATCAAAAAAGGGACTTACGTGGTGATCCACGAGGACAAAACGCTTCCTTTTGACGAGTACGTTAAAAAACAGGGGACTTCTACGGATAAGTTCCTGCAGTATATTGGCGACGACGAAGCCCGCAAAATTTACCAGCGCCTGGATTTCAGCCTGGACTTGCAGAGCGACAAGACATTTGATTACAAATATAAAACGAGGTGTTTCGCCGGGACAAAGCACCTCCTGATTTATACCGGTCCCAAGTAAAATTATCAATCACATCAATTTTATCAGTTATGTATCCTCCAAGTTTAACAGCACCGATGAAAGCCGATCTTACCAATGCAGGCTTCCAGGATTTGACCACACCGGACCAGGTGGATAAGGCCATCAAAGATACGAAGGGCACTTTGCTCGTAGTTGTAAACTCCGTATGCGGTTGCGCCGCCGGCAATATGCGCCCGGGCGTAAAACTTTCTTTGCAGAACGAAAAAACACCGGGAACGCTGACAACCGTTTTCGCGGGTGTTGACCCGGAAGCGGTGGCCCAGGCACGCAAGTATTTCCTGCCTTACCCGCCATCCTCTCCATCCATTGCTTTGTTCAAGGACGGTGAGCTCGTGCACTTTTTGGAAAGACACCACATCGAAGGCGGAACCGCCCAGATGATCGCCGAAAATTTAGCGGAAGCGTATAACGAATTTTGTTAATCTCATTTCCGCCTTTGGAGTGGATTAAGGGGGAGGATATTTTTACGCTAATCGTTTATGTCACCCTCCTCAATCCTCCCTCGAGGGAGGAAGCCGTTTATGTACATCGACACCCACACGCATTTATATTCCGAACAATTCGGCAATGACCGTACGGAGATGATCCAACGCGCACTGGATGCGGGCGTGGAACAATTGCTGCTGCCGAATATCGACCTGGAATCCATCCCGGGGATGTACGCCCTGGAGCAGCAGTTTCCAGGGGTTTGTCATGCGATGATGGGTTTGCATCCCTGTTCGGTAGATGCTGATTTCGAAGCGGTACTGGCGGAAATCCGGAAGGAATTGTTCAGCCGGAAATTCATTGCGGTGGGCGAGATCGGGATTGACCTTTATTGGGACAAAACTTTCCTGGAAGAGCAGAAACAAGCCTTTGCGATGCAGATCGAATGGGCGAAGGAGCTGCGCATCCCGATCGTGATCCATGCCCGGGATTCCTTCGAGGAGATTTTTGAGGTGCTCGACCGCCACAATGATGAGCGTTTGACGGGGGTTTTTCACTGTTTTACGGGCACGGAACGCGAAATCCTGCGGGTACGCGCTTACGGCGGTTTCCTTTTCGGGATCGGCGGGGTGGTCACCTTCAAAAAATCGGGCCTGGATGAAAGCGTAAAATTATTGTCGCCGGAGGAGATTATTCTTGAAACCGATTCGCCTTATTTGGCGCCGCATCCCCATCGCGGCAAGCGCAACGAGAGCAGCTATATTCCTTTGATCGCCGATAAGCTTTCGGATATTTTCGAGGTTTCCCCGCAGGAGATCGGCCGGATCACTTCGGCGAATGCCCGTAACTGTTTTTCCTTATAATTTCTGCCGGTAAACAGGGTTCCCTGCTCCCCCGACATAAAAATCAAGGATGTAGTATTTGGAATCCTTGAAGACCATTTCTTTGCCCTGGATGGCCGAGACGCTTACTTCCCTGAGCTGCATCAGCTTCGTAGAATCTTCCTGGCCGAAAACGGCCTGCAAAAGCAGGAGGAAGAAGAGAACAGCGAGGGACTTCATGGAAGTTTGATTTGCTTAAAGGTACTCTGTTTTTTGTTCCTTGCTTTTCTTTTTCCCGGGTGTTTAGTTAGTGGTAGAAATCATTGATTGAGCCGTCATGGGGCTTAGTGGGAATAAAAAAGCCTTCCGTTTGTGGAGGAAGGCTTTTTCGTTGTTTGTATGTTCTTCAGCAAAGGCTTAAGGTAAACATTCTACTGTCAGCACTTCGTCACCGCAAAGGGTCACACGGCCAACCGGGCCTAATTTGTAGGCAATATTCGGGTTGTTGTTCGGGTTCGGGTAAGCGGTTACCTGCAACCAGGCGCAGGTTGTAGCCGGGCCACAAGCGCAAAAGCCGATAGTTTCTACGGAGAAAGTATAAGCGCCGTTGTCGAGGCAGCCGTTTTCACGCAGGGCCTTGCGTGCAATTGCTTCCGCATTTCCGTCATAGTTCTGGGCAAACGTAAAAAGCGCCCCTAAAGCGAAAGCAGAAGTTAAAATCAGTTTTTTCATAGATGTAAGTGTTAAATGTGAGCGGCAAGATAAAGAAAGTTTTCCGAATAAGCGGCCGCTTTTAGGAGAAAAATTTGCTGTTTTTCAAGGAGATAGGTACTCTACGATTTAGTTGATGAGTTCCTGGGTTAGGAGGTGTGGAACCTGCCTGTCGGCAGACATGGCGCAAAGGGCGCGAAGTTTTACGCAGAGGCCGCAAAGGTTTTTTTGACATTCTAATTTGACACAAAAAAGTTCCAGTGAAATCCGTGCGATCTTCAGGAGGATATTACTGCCACGAAGACGCTAAGGCACAAGGCGGGCACAAAGATTTTTTGAAGTGTGGAATGCAGAGTTCGCAAAGTCTTTTCACAAATCACAAAAGAACTTCCGTGGGATCCGCGTAACCTGCCTGCCGGTAGGCCGGTCCGCGGGAGGATATCAAACCGCCATCAAGACGCTAAGTTGAGTTTTTAAGTTATTCTGTAAAAAGAAAAATCCCCCAGCCGTTAGACAGGGGGACCTTCGTTTTATTCCAACATGCGCTTATTGTCCGCAGGTAACGCTGGTGATTTCGCCGTCACAGATGGTCACGGTCCCAACCGGGGCCAATCTCACGTAAGGAGCGATGGTGGGATTAGCCACCGGGAAAAGTGTTACGCTGTAGCAGTTGTCCAGCAAAGGCAGTACTTCGGAATTGTAGTGTGTGATAAATGTTCCGTTGTAACCGTCCAGGCAGCCGGCATCCTGCAAAGCTTTGCGTGCCTTGGCTTCCATGTGGTTGTTGAAGCCGTTGTCCTGTGCGAAGCTGTTTACAGCGAATAAACCGCCAACAAACATAGCGGATAAAATGATTTTTTTCATAGGTATATGTGTTTTAAGTGAGCACCGAATGTAAGCAAGTATTTTTGAATAAAAGGCCGCTTTTAGCAGAAAAAATTGCTGTTTTTCAAGGGGATGCACACTGTACGATTTAGTTGGGGAAGAGGAAAGGGAGGGTCGCAAAGTATACAAAGGTTAAGCACAGACCACAAAGTTAAGGAAGCAAAGTATGCCGTTATTTTGAGTTGCTTAGTACACCTGGATTTTGGCAAAATAAAAATGTATCAATTCAAGATGAGCTATGTTTTCTATCTGGTTTATCAGTTTGAGTTTGAGAAGCGAGTGTGGACAGCCTCAATACCCACCCTCCAGTCCACCACCCTTATAGTCTTATGAGGGTTTATAGCTTTTGCATTCTGCATCTTTTGCTTCGCTTACTTCGCGTAAATCTTTGCGTGTTTTGCGTTCCAAAACAAGGATGTACTTATGTGATAAAAAGAACGAGAACAGGAGCTGTGTGCTTATTTTCGGTGTTATTTGAACAAAAATGCGTTACTTTGAGCAGCAATTCAAACAGCGTGAAAAAGCCAGATGTTTTACTGATTTATACCGGTGGTACGATCGGGATGATCAACGATCCGAAAACAGGTTCGCTGAAGGCCTTTGATTTCAGGCACCTCAGCAGCCAGATCCCGGAGCTGGAACGGCTCAACGTGAACCTCCATACCTTTTCGTTTCCGGAGCCGGTGGATTCTTCGGAAATGAACCCAGGGCTCTGGGCGGCGATTGCCCGGCAGATTTACGACAATTACGCGGCTTACGACGGTTTCGTGGTGCTCCACGGTTCGGATACGATGGCCTATACGGCCTCGGCATTGAGCTTCATGCTGCAGGGACTGCAAAAACCGGTTATTCTCACCGGCTCGCAGCTGCCGATCGGCACGATTCGCACGGACGGGAAAGAAAATATCATTACGGCGATCGAGATTGCGGCCGACAAAGACGAAAAGGGGCTGGCGAAAATCCGCGAGGTGGCCATTTACTTTGAGTATTCACTTTACCGCGGCAACCGCACTTCCAAAATATCGGCGAGCCATTTTGAAGCTTTCAAGTCACCGAATTACCCCGAACTGGCCATTGCGGGTGTGCAGATTGCCTACCAGCTGCGCGAAAGCTATGCGCCGGCCCGGGAGCTGGAATTTTTTACGGATTTCGACAAGCGCATCGCCCTGCTGAAGATCTTCCCGGGCTTTTTGCCGGAAATCTATGCAGGCGTGTTTAACCCGGAACAGGTGAAAGGCATCGTGATCGAGAGTTTTGGTTCAGGCAATGTGCCTACCGACCTGCGTTTCCAGCAGCTGGTGCGCGATTACCTGGCAGCAGGCGGCGTCATCCTGAATATTACGCAATGCAGCACCGGCATGGTGGACCAGGGCAAGTACCAGACCAGCTCCTTTTTCAACGAGATCGGGGTGACGGGTGGCCGGGACCTGACCACGGAAGCCGCGCTGACGAAAATGATGTACCTGCTTGGAAAATACAAGGACCGCGATACGATAATCCGGAAGCTGGGCGAGCCCGTTTGCGGTGAAATGAGCTAAAAAGCAAAAAATCTCGCCGAAGTATACGAGAAACATAAATTTTTCCTTATCTTTGCCGTCCCAATCGCAACAACCGGCGATTGCTGAATAAAAAAGGAGAGGTGTCCGAGTGGTTGAAGGAGCACGCCTGGAAAGTGTGTATACGCCTAAAGTGTATCGAGGGTTCGAATCCCTCTCTCTCCGCAAGCTTTTGAAATCCCGCTGAGTTTTCAGCGGGATTTTTTGTTGATCCGTTTGAGCCATGTTTACATGGGCGAAAAACCAGGGTCAATAAAAACGAAGCCGGATGAAGGCATCCGGCTGATTTCAAAAGCTTGCCAGGCTCCCCTCCCGGGATCACGCAGTAATCTCTTCTTTCCATTTCAAGCACATAATACACATAGCGTTGAAGCTGTGGGTTTGATGGCTTTTGTAGCCACGAATTTCACCAATTGGCACGAATAAAATTAGTGTAATTCGTGGCTAAAAATATCATCTGTACTTAAACATAGCAGACATTCAATAGATTTTGATTAAATCACAATTCTTACAACCATTCCCCAAAAGAATATAAAATCATCCTCTTTCCGATGCCGTAATTTTACGATTCAAAATAAGCGGAAAATGGAAGAATTAAGAGCGTATTTACCTTCGAATGAAAAGCTGGAGGGCAAAAATGTCCTGGTAACCGGCGGAACGACCGGGATCGGGCGTGCGGTGGCGCTGTACCTCGTGGAACTGGGGGCAAAAGTGATGATCGTGGGTCGCCATGCCGAAGAATTGGAAGCAGCTCTTGCCGATCTCAGCAAAATTAGCGAAGACCGGGTTTATGGTATGATTGCCGATGTTTCGGAACAGAAAGGTATTGAACGCATCTTCAAGGCGCTTGACCATCGTTTCGGGCAGATTGATGTACTGATCAATAATGCGGGTCTGGGTTACCAAAGCGTGCTCGACCACGAAGCGGAAGAAATGGATTACGGCATAGATACTAACCTGGGAGGCTACCTCGCTTGTGCCCGCGAAGCCGCTTTGCGGATGAAAGAAAAGGGCGGCGGGCATATTGCCAATGTGGGATCGGTGAGCGCCGTGAAACGTGGCGGAGGCAGCTCGGTTTACGTGGCTACGAAATCAGCTATCCAGGGCTTTTCGGCCTCGCTGCGCAAAGAATTGAGCGAATTCAAGATCAAGGTGACACTCGTTGAGCCGGGATCGACCGCAACGGACATGCAGGAAAAAAGCCAGGAGGAGATGGACGAAAAAGTGGAAGCGGCAGAAATGCTGGATGCTTCCGATATCGCTGCGGGCATTGTGTATTGCCTCACCCAACCGCAGCGGAGCAACATCGACACCATCCAGATCACACCCTTGCTCAAGGCGGATAGCTGATCATTTTCCTGCTTATCCCTTAAAAAAGTGCCTCTGCGTCTATCTGCGCATTCCGCGGGCAAACAACGTTAATATTCCCTAAATCGGTTTTCTTTTTCGGATTTAATCCCGTACCTTTGCAAAAAATTTTCAAGGCATGAGCGACGCGGTCAAACATGAGTGTGGGATAGCACTTTTGAGATTAAAAAAACCTTTGCAATTTTACCTCGACAAGTACGGCACGGCTTTTTACGGCCTCGGTAAAATGCACCTCATGATGGAAAAGCAGCGCAACCGCGGCCAGGATGGAGCGGGACTGGTGAACATCAAGTTTGACATGACGCCGGGCGAACGCTACATTTCCCGCCACCGCTCGATCAACAAAAACCCGATCCAGGATATTTTTGACCAGATCAACCGAAAATTTACAGCCATCGGCGAAGACAATCCCGAAAACCTCAAAAATATTGATTTCCTGAAGAAAAATGCCGGCTTTACCGGGGAACTTTTTCTCGGACATTTGCGCTACGGGACGTTCGGCCGGAATTCCATTGAGAGCTGCCACCCTTTCCTGCGCCAGAACAACTGGATTACACGCAACCTGGTCGTGGCCGGGAATTTCAACCTCACGAACGTCGACGAGCTCTTTGATGTCCTGCTCGAAATCGGCCAGCACCCGAAGGAGAAATCCGATACGGTGACGGTGATGGAGAAAATCGGGCATTACCTGGACGTTGAAAACGACGAAATGTTCCAGAAATACCAGGCGGAAGGCCTTTCCTACATCGAAAGCTATGCGAAGATTGCCGAAAACCTGAACATCGAAAATATCCTCAAGATCTCTTCCGAATTCTGGGACGGCGGTTATGCCATGGCCGGGCTTTTCGGTCACGGTGATGCTTTCGTTTTGCGCGACCCGGCGGGAATCCGTCCGACTTACTGGTACGAGGATGAGGAAATCTGCGTGGTGGCTTCCGAGCGCCCGGTGATCCAAACGGCCTTCAAGCTGAAATACGAGCAAATCAACGAGCTGCAGCCGGGCCATGCGCTGATCATCAAAAAAAGCGGGCAGGTTTCGGAAGTGGAGATCAACAAGCCGATCGAAAAGAAAAGCTGTTCCTTCGAGCGCATTTATTTCTCGCGCGGCAACGACAAGGAAATTTACAACGAGCGCATCAACCTCGGGAAACTGATCGTAAAACAGGTATTGGAATCGGTCAACTACGACCTCGATAATTCCGTGTTTTCCTTCATCCCGAATACGGCCGAAATCGCCTTTTACGGCATGATGAAAGGCCTGGAGGATTACCTCAACGACAAAAAATACGAGGCGATCATCAACCTGAAAGACAAGCCGACGCCCGAGCAGCTGAAAGAAATCATTTACCGCCGCGCGCGCCTGGAAAAAATCACGATCAAGGACGCCAAGCTGCGCACTTTCATCACCCAGGACGACGAGCGCGACGACATCGTTTCCTCAAGCTACGACATCACCTATGGTTCGGTTCACCGCGATAAAGATAACCTGGTGGTGCTCGACGACAGCATCGTGCGCGGAACGACCCTGAAACAAAGCATTCTCCGTATCCTCGACCGCCTAGGCCCAAAGAAAATCATCGTGGTTTCTTCCGCCCCGCAAATCCGCTACCCGGACTGCTATGGGATCGATATGGCGAAAATGAGCGATTTCATTGCCTTCGAAGCCACGATCCAGCTCCTGAAAGAAAGCGGCCGCGAACAGTTGATCCAGGATGTTTACCAACAGTGCAAGGCGCAGCAGCACCTGCCGAAAGAAGAGATCAAAAACTATGTGAAGGCCATTTACAAACCCTTTACAGCACAGGAAATTTCCGATAAAATTGCGCTTTTGCTTACACCAAGCACCATCAACGCAAAGGTGGAGATCATTTACCAATCCATTGAAAACCTGCATGAGGCCTGCCCGAACCATCTCGGCGACTGGTATTTTACCGGCGATTACCCGACCCCGGGCGGTAACAAGGTGGTGAACACAGCTTTCATTAATTTCATCGAAGGGAAAAACGAGCGGGCTTACTAGGCCGGAACCCGGAAATAGTATTGTTTTAATTTCAATTGTTTTTGGCTTTCGGGCGTGAGATCGTCCGTGAAATTATCATAGTCAAACAATTGCAAGCGGTAACGCGGGTAATAGTGATTGCCGGCCTTGAAGGTTTTGGCCCATTTGTTTTGTTTCCAGAAGGCTTTTGATCCGAAAGGAAGTCCTTCCACCTGGCTTGCTTCGTAGAATTTAAAAAAGCCCGTATAAAAATTGGATGTTTGCGAGCTGACGTATTCGTCGGGGTAACATTCCAAACGGTAAAGCAAAAGTGATTTCCCAGTCCTTTCTCCCCAAAAAACCAGGCTGGCGAAACGTTTTTCGGCCTTTTGATCGCAGCAGCTTGTTTCAAAGCCCAGGAACACAAGCAAATTTTTCGTGTCGGGAGCATAAAGGATCGTATCAATCGCCAGGGTGGAACGTATTTTTTCGAGCTGAAAATTTCCAAGGTTCAGGTTCAGGTCGCGGGAAAATGATCTCAGGGTATCCGCAAAAAAGGGGTAAAGCGAATCGCTGTATTCCGGTTTATCAAAAAAGCGCTTGAAAAAACGGGAAATCACCGCATAATCCCGCTGGCTCATTCCCCGTCCCACACGTTTAAACTCCGACTTTTGGAGGATGCCTGCATAGAGCCTTTTCTTCTTTTCCAGCGCGCTTTTGTCTTGATGCACCATCTTTTGCCGGTGGGCAGAAAGGTTGAAACCAGGATGCGCTTTTTCGTAAATACAGTTGAAGTAGCCCGAAAAGCTGCAAGCCGTGTAAAGCAGGAGTGAGCAAAACAGCTGGAAGGCCATTTTTTGGGGATTAGCTGCCCGGATGAAGGCAACGATCAGGTTGAGGATCAGCAGATAAATCAAGGCCTTGAAGGCATAGCCGATTCCTCCCATTTCATGACCGGTCGCAATTTTTGAAATACAAAAAAAGGTGATCGCCAGGGTAACGAAAACGTCGATCAGGATAAAAAACCTCACGCAGTAAAGATAGCGATTTTAGCGGCTCAGGCTTTTTTGGCGAAAAGGCCTTTGAAAAAGGCGATGATGGGTTTCCGGAACAGGAACATCAGCAGGAGGTAGGGAATGATCATCAGGTACAAAATCCCGGTGTTGATGTTGGAGCCAAAGGCGTCTTCCGGCATTTCGCTTCCCTGCTCGGCCAGCAATTTACACTGCGAGCAACCCTGCGCCCAAAGCTGTTGTGAAAAAACAACTCCGGCAACAATCAAAAGAAACGCTTTCTGTTTCATGGTGCAAAGATAACTAAAAAGAATAATGGAAAATTGAGAATGGAAAATGAAGGCCATAATTTTCCGTGCATCGTTCGAGGAATTCATGAATGTACCCCTGCATAAATCCGCATAGCGCAACAATTTCCATTTTTCAGTCTCAATTTTCCATTCAAAAAGCGTAATTTTGGGCTTAAATTCAGACAAGATGATGGACTTTTTCTACGGTTTCGACGTCAACGAAATGCTCAAGGCAACGATCGTGCTCTTCGCGGTGGTGGATATCATCGGTTCTATCCCGACGGTATTAAAAATCAAGGAATTGTCCGGCGAAATCCACGCTTTCCAGGCGAGTATCGTGGCCCTTGGTATCATGATCGGCTTCCTGATTTTCGGGGAAAGCATCCTGAAGCTCTTCGGGGTGAACATCGAGTCCTTCGCCGTGGCCGGTTCCATCCTGCTTTTTGCACTAAGTTTCGAAATGATCCTGGGCATCAAACTGTTCAATGATCACGGAACGGGCAAAACGGCCAGCATTGTGCCCCTCGCTTTCCCGATCATCGCCGGCGCCGGAACGATGACCACGCTGATCTCCCTCCGCGCGGAATACGAATACATCAATATCGTACTGGCCATCTTCATCAACATCATCATTGTTTATACGGTATTGCGCCTCAGCCGCAAAATTGAGCACCTGCTCGGTGAAGGGGGTATCGCGATCCTGAAAAAGGTCTTCGGGATCATTCTCCTGGCCATCGCGGTGAAGCTGTTTACCGGCAATGTGAAAATCCTGTTTGAGTGATATTTCCCGCGGATTTCACAGACAAAGTAGGGTCTTGGTGGCGGTTGATTTTCTCCCGCTGATTTCGCAGCTTTAAGATGACGCTTCGGCGAAATGAGAATTCTCCCGCTGATCGCACGGATTCCCCGGAAAACTCCTTTATGGTTCGTGCATGGTAAAAAGACTTCGCGCCCTTTGCGTTCCCTTATCACTTGATTTTGTACATTTGGAACATGACACGTTTGTTTTTGCTTTCCGCTTTCGTTTTCGGCCTGGGCTTTGTCTTTGGCCAGCAACCCCTTATTTATAAAGGAAAAATCGGGCCTTACCCGATCGAGTTCCGGCTGAAATCCTGCGACAGTATGAGCGGGAAAGTGACCGCATCCTACCGCTATGCCAAAAAGAAAAATTTCCTGGCCCTCGCCGGTGAGCTGAAGGGTGATGTGCTCTACCTGGATGAAATTGCGGGAAAAGACACCACGGGCAACTGGTACATCCAGCAGGAGGGCGATTCCCTGACGGGTTGGTGGCTCGGGAAATCAAGCCAGCATCGCGTCAAGCTGAAGTATGCTTCCGGCGACAAAAACAGCCTGCGGGTACAGGACGAGCTTTCCCTGAGCAAAAAGGTTTCCCCGGCCAAAACGGGCGTTACGAAATCTCGTATTACTTCATCAATGACATGTGGTTTACGGAAGAAAACCCGCTGCTCGAAGTGGGCTTCAATGGCGGTACGGTGGATATCAAAGAGCTTAGCGCCACAGAAATTGAGTTTAACGTGGAAATGGTTTGTGGTCCGACCTATCACATTGCCTATGCAGGTGGAACAGCCCAAAAAAGTGGCGACGAATACATTTACACCAATGAGAACGGCTGTGAAATCCGCATCCGCTTCAGCGATAAAAAACTGACGATCCAGGCCAACAGTACCTGGGATTGTGAATTTGGTGCGCGGGCCTACCTCGATCACGAAGTGGTGAAAGTGGGAGAATTAGAAAGGTGATGAACCCTCAGCGGATTAAAACAGGGAAATACTCAGGCCCAGCTGGAAAGGATTGAGCTTCGTGCTTTCGGGATCTTTGAAGAGCGGCACCAGGTTGTAACTCGCATACAGGCCCCAGTTACGGATTCCGAAACGGATGTGCGCGCTGGCGCTGAAATGGTTGAAATCATAAAACCCAACGGTTTTTTGCTGGGAAGTGATGCCATCGTTCGTTTTGCTGACCAGGGTCGTATTCGGGTGAAACTGGTACGAAAGCCTTCCCCCGATAT
>CBINGV010000002.1:0-31069 GCA_966250255.1 uncultured Flavobacteriales bacterium
AGCCGGATCAGGTAATGCTGCGGGTTGACAAGCTTATAAAGGTAATGATCAAAATCTTCGGGCTGACGATGAACCAGGCTCACCGGGAATTCGGAGTTCCACAAGCTGAAAAGCTGGTGCTTCTGTTCCCGTTTCAAGCGCTTGCAGGTTTCGAAATGCATGCGGGCTTAGTTTTGGTTGTAGCTTTCAAAATAACCGATCACGCGCTTTTTGTAGGACTCAATCACGGAATCCTGCTTGGAATAATCGGGCAATTGGATCGGGCTGCCTTTTTCCGTCATGTGGAAATTGTGGAGGGTCAGCGTCAACTTATCCTTTTTGCGTTCCTTGATTGAAATCAAAGCGCTGTAAATCGTGTCGGAATTGACCAGGAATTTCTGCAATTCATAATTTTCGATCGAATCGCCCTTGAATTCATATTTGTAGGTCATTTTGTATTGCACTTCGTGTGCTGTCAGCAAATCCAGGAAATCCTGCTTGCTGCTTTTAAACGGGATTTCTTTGCCAACATACACATAACCGTATTGCTCCGGCTGGGCCCGGGAAGTGGCGACCAGGGCAAAAAGCGTAAGGGCGGCGAGCGGCGCGAAAGCTAATTTCAAGGAATTTGGCCGGATTCCTTCCCGGGGCTCAAACCGGTAAAGCGGCACTAAAACCAGCAGGCAGAACAAGTCGGTAAAATCCACCACACGGATGTATCCTGCTGAAAACTGCGCGTTGAGAAAAGCAATCACCCCTTCGCTTGCGGGGCTTTTCCAGAAGGTGAAAAAGAGGATCACAAAAGCATAAACGGCCGGTTTACGTTTCGGAAAAAAGGCCGTCAGGAAAAGGGCGAGTACCACAATTCCCGCGAGATCGGATAATTTACCGGTCAGGAAATTAGAAAAGGCACTTTTCAGCACAAAATCGTTGAGCAGCAGCAAGGCGAGCGCTGCTGCGAAAAGCGGGTTCAGGATGTGATTTTTGCTCATTTACCGGAATTTTACTTCTAACAAATGTAAGAAAAAACGCTTCCGAAAGCAAGTTTACCTGCTAGAATTGAAGTTTATACACAAAATTCGGGAAAAAGCCGATTTGGTAAGCCGTGCTGACCGAATTCGTATTCGGACTGTAACGCTGCGCAAACACATTTTTGTTATTCGTCACATTCTGGATATCGAAAAACAGCGACTGCGACAACCTGCGCTTTTTGCTGTTGAAGGTAAAGCCGGTTTTCACATCCAAACGCATAAAATAGGGGTTGCGGGAAGAAAAAGCATAGGCATCCTCCATCAGCACCTGGCGATCAAGCTGCTGCGAAGCCACCAGGTCGATCGGGGTATAATAGCGGCCGCCGGCCGGGGTAAAGCTCACATCAATCGTAAACGTATGTCGTTTTTCCTTCCCGATATTAAATTCTTTTCCGATGAGGATGTTGTAAACGAATTTCCCGTTAAAGGCTGTGTTATGGCGTGCGCCGTCGCTGCCCCGGTAAGTGGATTCGTAAACGGTCCCGGTCAGCAAAGCATAATAACCCTTGCTGAAAAATTTTTCGATCGTAAGCTCAAAACCGTAATTTTCGCCCGTTCCGGTGTTCACCAGCTCACCTTCTTCATTGGGCAAAAAACCGGCCCCGGTGTTGAGCATCGAATAGCTGCTGGAATCGCGCGTTACGGGCACATTCGAAATGTATTGGTAGTAAATTTCCGTTTTTACCCGCCAGTCCTTCACGGGGTAAAGGTCGTAGCCGAGCACAAAATGCTGGCTGCGGGTAAAATCCAGGTCGCTGTTTGTTTGCACGTAATTGCCGGCGGTGTCCAGCGTGCGGTAAAAATAAACGTCCGTCGGCTGCATCTGGCTGTGCATACCGTAGCCGAGACTGAGCACATTTTTCGGGTTGATCTGGTATTTCCAGCCCATGCGCGGTTCCAGCGAAAAAGAGCCGTTTAAAGTCAGGTACTGCGATCGCAAGCCCGCATTTAAAGTCAGTTTTTCCGAAAAACTGTACTTCATGTGCGCATAGCCCTGGATCAGGGAAGTGTAATCATCAAAGTCCCAGATCTGGACCCAGTCCGGTGTGAAATTCCGGTTGCGGTAAAACAGGTTCAGGTGGAAAAGTTCTTCCAGGATGCCGAATTTGAGGAAAAGTTTCGGGCTCACCTTGGTATTGTAGGAAATGTTGGCCGAATAACGAAGCTGGTTGGTGGCGTTTTCCACCACGCGCGTCACTTCTTTGGAAACACTGTTCACGCTGTCTTCGTCATAACTCGATTTCCAGATGGTGGCGCCGATAATGGTTTTAAAATACGAACGCTCGTTCACCCGGGCAAAATGACTCACGCCCACCAGGCCGATTTTACTGGTAAAATACGAATCGCGGTTCGGGATGGCAAACAAATCGCTGGTATCCACTTCATCGTGCTTAAACTCGATGGTACTCATGCCCGCCAGGCCGAAAAGCGTAAATTTCCCGAGTTTGGTGCTCCCGCTGTTGATTTTGAAGGAAAGGTCCTGGTAAAAAGGCGTGGCGGTTGTTCCGATGTTCAGCCCCATCGCCTGCGCGATCCCGGTAAAAGAATAGCGGTAGGCGAGCAGGTAAGACGAACCCTTGCCTTTTTTGATCGGGCCTTCGGTCATGGCCTCGATCCCGGTCAGCATCCCAAATTGTAACGTATGCTCGCGTTTGTCAGTGTTCCCGCTGCGGAAACCGAGGTCAAACACGCCGGCGTTCGCGTTGCCGTATTCGGCCGGGAAAGCCGAGGTAAAAAAATCGGAATTTTTCAATAAGTTGGTGTTGATCCCGCTCACCGGCCCGCCCGTTGTCCCGATGGTAGAAAAGTGGTTCGGGTTTGGGATGTTGAGGCCTTCGATGCGCCACAAAACGCCTGTTGGCGAATTTCCCCGGATTACGATATCGTTGCGCGTATCGTCCGGAGCGCTAACTCCCGCAAAATTGGCTGCCATCCGGGCAGGATCGGAGCGTCCGCCGGCAAAACGGTTCACTTCTTCCGTGCTGAATGAGCGCGCGCTCACGGTGCTTAGCTCGTTGATCGTTTCGTTTTTCTTGGTGCCGCTAACGGTGACTTCCTTGATTTCGTTGACGGTTTCCTCCATGGCGATATCGATCACGACTTCTTTTCCCGAAGTTACGGTCACATTGGGAATGATTACTTCCTTGTATCCCATGAATTTGGCCTGTATATCGTAGCGTCCCGGAACCACGTTCAGCAGTTTATAATTGCCCTGTGCATCGGTCTGCGTACGGATCGGCGGATCGCTGTTCAGGATGCTTACCACGGCCCCCGGAATAGTCATTTGAGATTCTTTGTCAATGACTGTTCCCTTGATGGTCTGCGTATTGTTTTGCGCAAGGGAAAACCAGCTGCCGGCGAGCAGGAAGGCGAGGAGTGAAACGGCAATTTTCATAGTTGAAATTTGACTGTAAAACTACATGAAAAATCAATCCGTGAAGCCGAAAAAAGCTACGAAATTTATATTAATTTTGAGCACATTGTCAAACCTCGCTTATGTACGTAAAATCCCTTTTCTTTCTACCGTTTGTTTTTGCTTTCCTGCTGTTTTCCTGTTCGGAAAAGGAGCAAAAGCACACCCAGGAAAAAAACTACAGCCTGAGCCTCGAACAGGCCAACCGCTTGTCAAAATTGCCCTGCAAATGCCTGCAGCAGGAATTTCCGAATAAACTGGGCCAGGTTTTGAATGATACGACGGAATTGCATCGTCCGGCGGAGCTTCACCCGGTATTTTACGGCTGTTTTGACTGGCATTCGTCCGTTCACGGGCATTGGCTGCTGGTGAAGCTCGTCAAACAGTTCCCGCAGCTGGAGCGGCGCGATTCAATTATCCGTTTGCTCGACAGCCAGTTTGACGCGGAGAAAATCAAACAGGAAATGGCGTTTTTCAGCACTAAGAACAACGAATCTTTCGAGCGGACCTACGGCTGGGCCTGGATCCTGAAATTACAGGAAGAGCTGGACAGCTGGAAAAACCCGACGGCAGCATCCTGGGCCAAAAACCTGCGACCGCTGAGCGAGCTGCTGATTGAAAAATACATCGTTTTCCTTCCGAAATTGCTTTACCCGATCCGCACGGGGGAACATCCGAATACGGCTTTCGGCCTGTCGCTGGCTTACGATTATGCGCTTCAGAAAAAAGACAAGCGCTTTCAAAAAGCCATCACGGAAGCCGCGAAGCGCTTTTATGAAAAAGACCGGGATTATGCCTTTGTGTATGAACCAAGCGGTTATGATTTTTTGTCGCCCGGCCTCCAGGAAATTGACCTGATGCGCAAAGTACTGCCGAAAAAAGAATTCCTGGACTGGCTGAAGCGCTTTCACCCGGCGATTTTTGATCCCGGCTTTGTGCTCGAGCCGGGAAAGGTCATCGACCGGACGGATGGCAAGCTCGTTCACCTGGACGGACTGAATTTCAGTCGCGCCTGGTGCCTCTACGACCTGGCGGGCTATGATCCGCAATTTGCCCATCTCAAAGCCCTGGCTGGCCGCCACCTGGATTATTCGCTTCCCAAGATCGTTGACGGTGATTACATGGGGGAGCACTGGCTGGCGAGCTTTGCATGCTATGCATTGAGCAAGCAGTGATTCGAATAATCTTAGACTGATAAGCAAGTTTCTCCCCTTGAGGGCGAGAAGAAAAAGCACTGCTTTTGAAGGAGGGGTGATTCATTCAACGATTTTGCTAAAAATCCTCCCCCTTACTCCCCCTCCAAAGGGGGAAATAGTTTATTCCTTCACCACTTTTATGGTTTGCTTCGTTTTGCCATCCATTTGGGTTTCCACAAAATAAACCCCGTTTTCCATTTTTTCGAGGTCAATTCCTACGGAAGACTCCGGTGACAGGTTTTGCTTGCTGAAAGCTTGTATTTCCTGCCCTGAAAGGTTCAGAACACGGATGTCAAGCCTGGAAACAGCCTGTGTATTGTTCAGTTTCAGTATAAAGTCACCTTTGCCCGGGTTCGGGAAGATGTGGGCTTTTGAGGCTGTTTGTTTTTCAGGTACACTCACGGAATTTGGAATGAAAACGGAAAAATCATACAGTTCACCCTGGCAGGGATTGTATTCGGAGTTGGCCCCGAGACGCATGCGAAGCGGAACGCCGCGCACGGCATTTTCCGGCACGGTGAACAAGCCGTAACCGTAAATGTTATAGGCGCCGATATCGAGGTTGGAACCGCAAAAACTGCTGGCCACGTTTTCGGAAATATCAAAATCACCACTGTTGTTGTAGTCAATCCATACATCAAACTGGTAACCAGTGTACCACGGATCGTAATTGCCGCCGCCCACATCGATCAATTCAAAATAGCCGACATAGAGGCGCAGGTTGACTTCTTCGCCGGGCTCAAGCACAAATTGGTTACAGCCATTCATAAAACCGTCATAGGCCGGGCTTTCGATCACCTGCCAGTAATAGGAGCCTTCGATGGCTACATCGTTTAGCTCAAAGCCGAAGAGTGAATAGGACGGGGATTGAAGCGGACACAGGTTTGGGATTGGGGTTTCAAGCGCCCTGACCGTCAGCTCGATGCTGTCGTTGTCGGTGCAGTAACCATAAGCATTTTCAAGATAAATTACATAGTCGCCGGTATCGGTAAAGGTATAATTCACTACGCTGTCGGTAAAGGTTTGGCCGCCCGGGAAAGTCCAGGTACGCGTGGATACAAGCAAGGTGTTGTCCCTGAAAATAAATTCATTGCATTCATTTCCCAGCATTTTTAAGGGCTGTGTGATGTGATCGGAGTTGCTGCTGCCCACCATGATCGGATCGGCCAGGAACAAGGTCGTGTCGCCGAAAGCAGAGGATAGATCCACGCTTACATTGTAGTTACCCTGGGAGGAGTAGGTGTGCTGGATACCAAGCAAAGCAGATTGCTGCCCGTCGCCAAAATGCCACAAAGCGGATTCGATCCCGGCATCGGGGAGAGAAAAATAGACCAGGCCGTCGCAGCTCTCGGTTTTATCGAATCCCACCATAATTTGCTGGTAAGGACTTTCGTAAGCACCGTATTCAAAGCTGCCGAGGTAATAGCTTAGGTCGCGGTAAGTATAATAGTCTTCCATGATGGGATTTCCCCACTCGTCAAAATTTTCATACCATTCATGGTAATCCTGGCTCAGAAAGCCGAGTCCTTCCACATAGAGGTTGGAGCGATCGCTGCCGAAGGAACTGTTCCAGTACCAGCAGGGATTTGAAAATTCATTGAAAAAAAGGCTTTGAATATAAGCTTTGCCGTTTTCGGTGTAATTGATCGTCACGCCGTTATATGCTTTGAAATAATCGGCATCATTCGGGTCAAACTGGCCCATCAGGCGATACTCACCCGGGACAAAATCAAATTGTTTGACCTCGTCCTCTACATAGTTGTAGGTGTTATAGTTCCGGGTAATTTTTTTGAAATGATAAGTCACATGATCGGCGGCCGGTATTTTGTCGGTTACGATCCGGAATTCTTTGACGGTCGTATTCGAGGTATACACCAGGTAATCGCCGATCTCAAAATCATATAAATCCTGCTGCATCAAGGGATGCTGGCCTTCGCTTTCATTGCCGATCAAAGTAAAAACCTGTGTTTCAGCCGGGAAGCGGAATAAGTTGTACACCTGCACAAAGCCTTTGTTTTTAGAAAGCAGGATCTTTTTGCCATTAAAGGCATGCGGCATGATGTTGTTATTGTCTTCGTTGAAGAGGTTCAGGGTAATTTCCTTGATGCTATCGGTTGTTCCCAGTACATTATCTTCGTATGCATTTGTTACCGTGGCCACAAAATGCATGTTGGAAGCGAGCTGGTAAAAATTCCAGCTTTCGTTCAGTACAGCATCGGTTTTGATGTGGATGGCGATGTCATATTCATTCATGAAATCGACCATCCCACCGGCCGTTTTCACTGCCCGTTTTCCAATCCAGGAATCCGTTCCGATGCAATGCCCGTCCAGCGAAAAGTTCGGTAATTGGGAAGCCGGGACATTGACTTGCTCGTAATTGTTGAACAGCGAATCACCCAGGTCCACCATGTCGAAATTCAGTTGCATGGAAAACATATAATCCCTGCTGCCAACGGTATAGGAATAATGGTATTCGCTCCCATCCGAAAAAGGCTGGTAATCCTGTGAAAAAAATGCCGTAAAAGCGAATAAAGCCAAGAAGGTAAGAAAATGCTTCATGAGTAGTAAATTTTCGGAAAGGTAAAAAAATAAATACACTTATCCAAGCACTTAAGCCTGAATTTTTCTCAGGAATCCCTTTTCAACAACTAAATCGGTTGGTGTGTTTTCAACATAGAGGCTTCCGGTTCCCAGGCCCTGGTGGAGCGTGTTGTCAAAAGTCGAAGTAAACTGCGCAATGGCGTTCAGTCCCACGTTCGATTCGAGGGCGGAGGTGATCCACCACGGAATTTGGCGTTCTTCAGCAAAGTTGATCCATTCCGAAGTGCCGCTGATCCCGCCATGCAGGCTGGGTTTCAGGATGATAAACTGCGGCCGGATCAGGTCCAGCAGGCGCTTTTTTTCATCGGGATGGTTGACTGCGATCAATTCTTCATCCAGCGCAATGGGCAAAGGCGTTTCCCGGCAAAGCGAAGCCATTTTGACCCAATTCCCGGCACGGATCGGTTGTTCGATGGAATGCATGTCCAGTCCGGCGAGGCGTTCCATGTATTGCAAGCCTTCTTCGTAGCCAAAAGCGCCGTTGGCATCCACCCGTAAAACGAGCTCCTGGGCGGAAAAACGCTCCCGGATGCCGGCTAGCAGCGCATATTCCGCTTCAAAATCAATGGCCCCGATTTTGAGCTTGATGCAGTTGAAACCTTCGGCAATTTTTTGTTCGATCTGCTCCTGCATAAAGGCTTCGCTGCCCATCCAGATCAGGCCGTTAATGGGAATTGCTTTCTCGCCGCGGGTGAAGGCCGTATTGTAAAAAAAAGACCGTCCTCCCTGCAAAAGATCGATGATGGCGCATTCCAGCCCGAAAAGGATCGACGGACGGTCGCGCAGCTTATCGAAAAACCAGAAATTTTGCAAATCCTGCTCTTCCAGCGTTTCAAAATCCTGTAAAGCGATTAACTCCTTACACACTGTATGAATGTCGGCCTCATAGCTTTCAAAATCCTTAAAATCAGGCGAGAGGCCCGGAATGACGCTGCATTCGCCCAGGCCGATCGTTCCGGGGCTTGCGTCATCCCAAAGGCGAATGAACCAGGCGTGTTTTTCAGTCAGCACACCCCGGCTGGTACCGCCGGGCGATTTAAAAACAAAGCATTTTTTTTCGACCGAATAAGCAAGCATTTTACTTCAGGATAAGGACGCCCGCCATGAAAAACAGCGAAAGCGCAAAAGTGGAAAGGGCAACGACTTTCAGCTGCGGGTCAAATTCTTTTTCAATCCTGGTGTTCATCACAATCCGGAGATGAATCAGCAAAACCACACAGGGGATAAAGCTCAGGTAGAGCCATTCCTGCCCGAGCGGGAAAACAAAGGCCAGCAGGCAGGCAATCCCGCCCAGGATAAGTAAAGCGTGATACAATTTTGCCCAGTTGGCACCCATTTTGACCACCAGTGTATTTTTACCCGAACGGGCGTCGTTGACCCGGTCGCGCATGTTGTTGAGGTTGAGGACGGCTGTGCTGAGCAAACCGATAGTTGCTGCGGGGAGCAGGTTGTTCCAGTCAAAATTTTTGGTGTAAAAGGAATACACGCCCAAAACGCTCACCAGGCCAAAGAAAATGAAGACGAAAACATCACCGAAGCCGTGATAGCCATACGCTTTTTTTCCGACGGTATAGGTGATGGCCGCCAATACGCAAAGTAAAGCCAGTACTGCGTAAACGATCAGTATTTGCTGCGGCAGTTTTTGGGTCCCGAAATAAATCAACACAGCGGCCGAAAGCAGGGAAAGGATAGAAAATACGACCACGGCGATTTTCATTTGCGCACCCGAAATTTCGCCCGACTGTACTGCGCGTGTCGGTCCAACACGATGCTCGTTGTCTGTTCCTTTCTGGCTGTCGCCCAGGTCATTTGCCAGGTTTGACACAATCTGAAAAAGAAGTGTGGTGCTCAAGGCCAGGACAAAAATCGTGGTGTCCCAGGAACCATTCAAACGGGCAATAAAGGAGCCCATGATGATCCCTGAAACGGAGAGGGGAAGGGTGCGGAGGCGGAAGGCGCCCACCCAGGCTTTGGTTTTTGACATGGGGTAAAATTAAGCAGAAAGCGGAAAATTCGCAATATTTTTTTTGAACCATAAAGGCATATAAGAGCATATTGGATGCCTTATATTCAAAGGGTACATAAGCGATTTTGGCAGTATCTCGGTTTGCTCTTCGTATAGCCTGGAGCCTGAAGGTATTTTTGCGTTATTTGAAAGCTGGGTTTACTGCTTCGATTTTTTAATAGTTTAGATGCCTTATGTGTGTCAAATTTTACTCCTTAGCTTTTCGTAATCAATTTTGGAGTGGTGCCGGGGATCACGCGGGATCTGTGACAGGTAGCGGGTTTCATGGTAAATAAGTCCCAGTTGGGAAATCCGGGAATTGAGCTTTTCGCGGTCGGCGTGGTTGCTTGTTTCCAGGCAGAGCAGGATTTTACCTTCTTTTTCAATCACGGTTGCCATGCGGACATCGTCCAGGCTTTGAAGTTTGTTTTCGTAAACAAAAGGCGCAATCAGTTTTCCGTCGTGTTCGAGGAGTGTATTGCAGCGGCCGGTAAGAAATAATTCGCCGTTTTCGTTGAAGAAACCACTGTCGCCCGTGCGGTGCCAACAGGAAGCGCCGATGAAGATTTTATTGCGTTTCAGGGCGGTTTCATTGTTGAAATAAGCGTCCAGTACATGTTTTCCGCTCACGATGATTTCACCGATTTCACCCTGTTTCAGCGTAATTTGATCCAGTTCGTCCATCGAAGCACAGGAAATAGGGGCTTCGCTGATGGAAATGATGCGGACCGCTGTTCCGATGTAGGGAAGCCCGACGCAAAGTCCCTGTTCCTCAGCGCTGCGCGAAACCAGGTTTTGCCCGTCAATCGAGCTGATGGGTTCGGCTTCGGTGGACCCGTAAACGATCTCAAGTTTTGCGGCAGGGATCCCGCCCAGGATTTGCTTTGCTTCTTTTTGGAAAACGGGTGCCCCACCGGTGAAAATGGCTTCCAGGCTGCTCAACTCCTGCTTCCGGTTTTGGACAAATTTGGCTAGTTCCAGTACAAAATATGGAGAGGCGATGATGCGGTTCACACCAAATTTCCGGATGCTTTGCGCCACTTGCCTGAAATCAGTTTTTTCAGGTTTGGCCGCTTTGAATGTTGAAATCACGGAAGTGGAGCCCACGCCCAGGTTGATCAGCAGGACAATCGGTAAGGTTGTCAGGTCGACGTCTTCTGCTTTGGGCTGGATTTTGTCCAGCAAAGCCTTAAACTGCTCGTTGAGAAAACCATGCGTCCGCTTGGCGGCTTTTGGGGTGCCGGTGCTCCCGGTTGTAAAAGTGATCAGGGCGGTATCTGACGGAACGGTCGGTTCGGGCATGAAATTACCGTTAGCGGGAATTTTGAGCTTGGATCCGAGCCTGATGGGGATCCGGCGCAGGCCCTTGGAAAGAAAGCTCAGCAAGCGGATTTTGAATACCCCGATGAACGCTTTGCAGTCGGCCACTTCGCAGCAGGCATCCAAGCGTTTTTTGCTGACCCATTCGTCGAGAAAAACGGCAGTTGCACCCAAATGAAACAGGGCCAGCACATTCCGGTACAGGTCGATTGACATGGGGACAAAAACCAGCACACGATCACCTTTTCGAATCCCTTTTTGATGAAAATAAGCGGTGCTTTGGAGCACTTCAAACTTTAATTGACGATAGCTAACAGATTGACCGTCAAAGTGAATAGCGATTTTATCCGGGTAGCGTTCCGCCTGCTCAAAAAAGTGTGAAACAATATTGAAATAAGTGCTCATAATTCCCTGAAATAGAGCGTGTAACTTTTGTGTTCTTTCCCGAGATAGGCATTCGAAATCCCGGTAGAAGTTCCTGCATCGATCATGTAGGCGTGAATTACAGCGGCGTAATTTTCGGCCTTGATCCGGCTAAAAACCTGGTTTACGAGCACATTACCCAGGCCGCGCCATTCCGGGGCCGGATTTCGTGCAATGGTTTTAACGACGAGTTGTTTTTCTTTGTTTTCCAGTAAGTTGGGATAGCAAAAAACAAAACCGATGATTTCACCGGATGCATTTTCGGCGATGCGCACATATTCCACCCGGATGACCGCCTTTGCCAGCAAGTATTTCAGTTTAAAATGCTCCTTGGAAATCGGCGTGTACAAAAAATTGTTTTCGAAGGCTTTCGTAATGAAAGGAAACAATTTGTCGAGCTCTGCTTCATAATTTTCGAGGTCGATTTCCCGGAAAACGACACCTTGCTGCAGAAATTTGCCTTCCAATTCCAGCGTTTCCGGCTTGTTGCAGGGGATTTCGCGGTCAATGCGTGACTGGTAACGCGCCAGGGGCTCAAAACCGGCATGCTGCAGCAGCTCATTGTAATAAAAAGGATGGACCTGCTCCAGCAAAAAAGGCTGTGTATTTTCAAAATTGTTCAGGCGGTAATTGTCCCAGCTAGAACCGTTCATCGGGCCAATGAGGCAGCTGGCGTTTTTTGCCAGCAGGTCTTTTTCCATTTCGCTGAAGAGCAAAGCGCTCGCTTCGGGATTGTTTTCGGCTTCGAAATTCCCGAAACACCAGGCCGTTTTCCCCTGCAGCTCCAGTTCGGGATTGTGATACAAAATAGCGATGCAAAGCGTACGCCCATTTTCGATAACGGCGTACAAGCATTCGAAAAAGTCTTCGTTGACCTGTTCCGGTGCAAAGCTGCCATATAAAGCGGCCTTTAGTTCCCCGAAATGCTCCTGGATCTGTTCGGTTGTATTAATGCGCTGAATTTCCATGATTCATTTATTGAAAAGCGACCAGGCAAAGCAAGAGGCTGAGCGGAATGGTCAGGTTATCGATCCCCCGGCCGGAGAGGGCTTCCACGAAGGCGGAACCAGCTGCCATGATCAGCAATTCGAATACCAGTTTAAAGGAACTGAGCGCTGTTCCCTGGATCCAAAAAATGGTGACCATCACAAGCAGGGAGCTGGCAAAAAACATCCCGGTCCCCATCAGGCTTTTGTGGTTTTTCCCCAAAGAAAATTTACCCCATGGCCAGCGTTTTCCCATCAGGGCAGCGATCGGGTCGGAAATTGCAAGCACCAGCACCGGGATGTAGAAAAAAGCCAGCTCATTATAGTGCACATAAGCCAGGAAGCAGCAGTAGACCGAAACCGGGTAGGCGAGGCTGCCCACAGATTCGCGGTCGATGGCATTGATCGATTTCAGCAGGGAAAACCGCAGGCTGAGAATCAAAATCAGGGCAAAACTTGTGCACAAAACCAGCACCCACCAATGATTCGATAGCAAAAGCGGGAAAAGCAATGTCAATAGCCCGGTGCCGATATGTACGAGCTTACGGGTGTATTCCGCCTGAACTTTCAGGAAATGGTAGAGTATTTCAGCAATTCCGAAGAGGGTAAGAAAGCTTCCCGCCAAAATCAGCGCATAAACCAGGTCTTCACTCATAATTTTGTTTCCGTGATGAATTTATTGTAAAAAAAGCCGAGGTCTTTGTCGCTCAGCGTCCGGGATAATTGCTCTTCATAACGCAGCTGTTCCGGGAGGATTTCCGAGATGCGGCGCGGCACCATGAGGTTCCAGTAGGCCATTTTTCCGCCCGGTTCGAGCATTTCAAGCAGCTCGCCGGCTGTTTTTCGGAACAAATCCGGGGGCATGTATTCAAAAATGTTCGAAAGGTTCATGCCTGTAAATTTCCCGTAAGTTTCGGCTGCATCCTGGGCATAGCCGTTGAAAATTTCCAGTTTGGAGCAATTTTGCCTGACGGTTTCGTAGTTTTCCGGGCGGAGGTAATGCGGCAGCAAATCGCCGAAACTACCACTGAGATTATAGCGCAGGATAAAATTGCTTTGCGCAGCCACGGAAGACAGTTGTTTTCCGGCCTTTTGGAAAATGAAAGTGCCCACCGGGACTTTTACTTCGTTCAGGAATTCCGGGTCGCGGCCATATTTTCCCATGACGTATTTGCTGAAAAAGAGCTTAAATAACAAACGCCAGCGCCAGCTGTTCCAGGTTTTGAGATAAAACCGCTGTTGTTCTTCCGCACTTTTCGGGCGAAAAAGCTCGTCTACCTGTTTTTTGCTGTGGATCCAGGGCAAAATTTTCCGGGCGAAATAGGCAAAATAGCGCTCAAATTTCCCCTGGTGGATGATACCTTTTTCCAGGGCTTCGCGGTGTTGTTCCCAAAAACCGAGGGCTTCGGGATCCAGCAGGTGACGGATCCGCTCAAACAAAGCGAGGCGGTCCGGGCAAGGAGAGAAACCCAGAAAGGCGCAGGTGGTTTCGCGGTCGAAACTCTGGATGGCTGCTTTTTTGAGGGCAATCAAATACAATTGCGGCTTACTGACATCCACGGCAACCACTTGCTGGACCGGCAGCGTCAGTAGGGAAAAACTATTGTCGCCGGCCGAGCCTACGGAAAGCACTTTGTGATGATCGCGTCCCGAAAGCGCTTCGAGCAAAATGTCGGCGTCCTCCCAGCAATTGGCGTAGCGGATGAACTCGAAGGATACTTTTTCTTTTAATTGTGCTTTCATGGATCTTGCTTAAGCCGGGTTTAGTTCTAATTCATTGCTGCCTAATTCTTTCAGGAATTGATAATGGGCTTTCAGGGCTTGCGGGAAAGATTCAAAGACATGGTAATCCAGCTGGTATTCGCTGGCGGTTTGCCGGATAATTTTGCTGAGGGCCGGATAATGTACCGCGCAGATTTTCGGGAACAAATGATGTTCAATCTGGTAGTTGGATCCACCGAGATACCATTCAAATAAGAAGTTATTGGCTTTAAAATTGGAAGTTCCTTCGAGTTGGTTGACCGCCCAGGAACGATGGATCATGCCTTCCGCGTCGGGAGTTACGTGTGTTGTTTGTTCCACGAGGTGTTCCACTTGTAAAACGTGGGTCACGATCAGGCTGGCGATGATATGAACAACAATGAATCCCAGGATGATCTGCGGATAGGAAATGCCGGCCACCAGGTGAGGAAGGATGAAAGCCACAAAAACATAATAGATTTTAGTCCCAAAAAACAAGGCGCTTTCCTGCCAGCTGTGTCCTTTTCCGGATTGTTCGCTGCCGTTTCGCCTGTAGCGGAAAAATTTTTCAAAATCGAGGGCAAAAGCCCAGAAGATCGTAAAGATCGCATAAACAAAAAAGGAATAAATGTGCTGTTTGCGGTGAATCGCTTTATACGGCGCATCGCGTGACATGCGGATCAGGTCGCCTTCCCTGAGGGCTTCATCTTTTTCAAACACATTGGTGTAGGTGTGATGGTACACATTGTGTTTGATTTTCCAGATATAATCACTCATGCCGAGCATATTGAAACTAAGCCCGAATAAGCGGTTAACATACTTGTTGGGTGAAATCGCGTTGTGAACTGCCTGGTGGCTGACCGCCAAACCGATCCCAGCCATACTCAGGCCGAGTAAAACACAGCAAAGCAGCATGGCCCAGCCGGGCAGATTTCCAAAAAGCAGGACGAGGTAAGGCAGGACAAAAGCCAGAAACAGGATCCCGATCTTGAGCGCCATCCCGGAATTCCAGTAGGGAGAAATCCCTCCTTCCCGGAAATAGGCATTCACGCGTGCCTGGAGCGTTTGCCAGAATTCGTCGTCGTTGTGCTTAAACCTCACCTTCATGTCCGATCAATTTAATTTCGCCGGTGCTGCCGTCCATTTCGACCCAATCACCTGTTTTAAGCGTGCGCAGCAGCCCGGTCACGCCCACGATACACGGGATACCCATTTCACGCGAAACGATGGCCGAATGGCTGAGCAGGCTGCCGCGTTCTACGATAATCGCCGAAGCGCTCGGGAATAGCGTTACCCAGCCGGGATCGGTGCTCGAAGTGACGAGGACCCGTCCTTTGAGCGAGCTGATTTCCTTCGGGTTCAAAACGACCTGTACCTGGGCTTTGACACGACCGGGACAGCAGCCGATGCCTTTCAGATCGCCGCTCAGGGCTTCGAGTTTCGATACGCTGTAAAAATCATTGCCGTGGTAAACCGGCCCGTAAGTCGCAAAACGTTCCGAAGTCGGTAACTGGCTTTCGTAAGCGGCAAATTCGGCCTGGCGGAGCTTAATTAATTCTTTCAGGTTTTGGCTCACGGCGCGGCCTTCGATGTAAGCAAAAATTTCTTCCTTCGTGAGGTAAAAAATGGCGCGCTCATTGTCGATGATCCCTTCCGAATAAAAATACCGCCCCATGTGGGAAAACAATTCCCGCACGATCCCGAAAGCGCGCGTCCGTTCATAGCGCAGGTTCTCGCGCGAGCTGACAAGAATACGTGTTTTACGGATGAGCTTACGCAATTTCCACTTTTTAAAGGGTGAGCCGCCCAATTTTTTGCTGACTTCCGCTTCGGCTTTGCGGCGGATTTCTTCTTCGACCTTCCCGGAAGTGATGGACTGGTTGATGCCGCTTTCCACATAGGATTGCAGCACGCGGATAAATTGCGCGGGATCCTGGTTGTAGGACAGCGTTTCGAGCTTCAGCTCCCCGATACAGCGTTCTCCGAAATCGTGGATATAAGCTTGTATGTCTTTGTAAATAAGCGCGTGTTCTTTGTTGTTCTGCAATTCCTCCCACACTTCAGCGGCGCTGTTTTCCAGGAAAAGTCCTTTCAATTCCGCTGATTCGGAGATTTGTGTGGCCAGTTTAATGCTCCGGTGTACCGGCTGGGTGGAAATGATGTCGGCGCTTCCGCAGAGTAAATCGTTGTGAATATTGGGATTGTCGCTGATTTTGTATTTCTGACAAGCCTTTTGCAGGCGTCCGAAATAGATCATGGCAAAAAAATCGTTAAGCAAAGGCGCTTTCCATTCGCTGATCAGCTCGCGCTCAAAACGAAGGTACAATTCCATCAGCTCGTTGGCATTTTTACTGCCGAAATCCATGGCTTTGTAGCTCCCGATCATCTGGTCAAGCAGGATTTTGAACCGGCGGCGTTTTTGGGGTAAGCGCTTGAGGTGAACGATTAAGCCCACGGCCATTTTGACGATGCTCCACCAGGCTTTGCTTTTCGAAAGGCGATAGCTTTCGGGGATGTCAAAACGCTCTTTCACGCCCATCATGTTTTCCATGAAACGGGCATTGATGCTATAACCGGGCAGCATGGCAAGCATGTGGTACCAGGTTTTCAGGTTGTAATACACACGCCCGTTGATGAGCCCAAGCGTATTCTGGAACACGCGTTCGTTTTCGCGGATCACTTTTTGCTGCACGCCCAGGTAAGCACAAAACAATTTGTAAGCGTCTTCGTAGGATTTGCTGATGAATGAAAATGTGAGGGGAGTGGTAACGCCCGGGTAGGACTCGATAATATTGCTGTTGTCCCACAGGATATAATCCGCCGAAATATCCGGGATTTTGTGCAGGTTGGTCACCGGGCGGGCCTGTAAAATGTATAATTCCCCATTTTGAAAAGCAAATTCAATGTCCTGCGGCTTGCCGAAATGCCGGTTGCAGCGCTCAAGTAAAGCGCCCACCGCATGGATTTGTTCCAGTTCCAGGCTCGGCTTGTTTTGCAGGGAAGTTTCTACTTCCAGTTGGCGGGTACCAAATTGCTCCTTGTCCAAAGCAAAGCGATGCGTCTTCCGGGCAATTTCCGATTGCAGGCCTTTTTCGCCCAGGATAAAATTATCGGCGTCCAGCTCACCGGAAACCAGCCCTTCACCCAATCCGTAAACCGAGCTGATCAGTTTTTCGCGGCGGTTGCCCGAAATCGGGTTGATCCCGAAAGCTACACCTGCAGCGTCTGCATCAATCATTTCCTGCACAACGACTGCTATTCCCGGTTTGCTTTCCAATCCGTGGTGTTTGCGGTATTCGAGTACACGCTCCGAGCAGGAAGATTTCCAGACTTCCTTGATTTTTTCTTCCAACTGGTCAGCCGGGACAAACAAATAGCTTTCAAATTGGCCGGCAAAGGAAAAATCGCTTCCATCTTCGTCAATTGCGGATGAACGCACGGCCAAAAGTGTTCCCGGTGGAAAATAGGCGGTGATCTGTTCCAGGGCTGCCGTTTCGATTTTGAGCTCCTCAATTCGTGCCGGCGTGGGCTCTTTTCCGGGCGGCAGCTTTTCCAAAAAAGCTTCTTGCGGAATGACCAGGAACTTCGGAACAGGAAAAGCTTTCCGTTTCAAATGAAACAAATTGCGCGCCTTTCCCCCGATGGTGAATTGCTCAGCAGTCGTATGCTCGGTGTCGAAAATCAGTTTCATTTTTGGTCTCAGGTCTGGAGTCGAGCTAAAAGTAAGTATTTTTTTTGAGTTTTGACGTGAGTCGGTTGTAAGTTTCTGAGTCGGGAGTTTGATCGTTAGCCGCGGGAACTCAAAACTACAGACTTCAAAATTACTCGCTGAATTTTACGTGATATTGCCGGGGATAATTTTTCACTACTCACTTAAAAACTACTCACTCATTCACTAAATTTAACTACATTTGAACAGCACTATCAGCCCGATGTCAAAGCAAGAAGAAATCGTAACCGTTGAGTGGGAAGGGGAATTCAAAAAAACCGCCCTCAAATATCATGTGATCATTGCCTGGGTGGCGGTGATCCTGAACCCGCTCTGGGCACTTGGGGATTACCTCAATATTCCGGCACATTTCAACGATTTCCTGGTTTTTCGCCTGGCAGTTTCCGGGCTGACCCTCGCTTTCATCCTGCTGCGCAATAAATTACAGGATTATCCCGAGATCTTCGCTTTTATCCCTTTTGTGGGGATTGCGGTGCAGAACGCCTATATGTACAGCGTGATGGACATGGAGGAGATCCAGAAACACACTTTTGCCTACATCGCCCTGTTTATTGGTGCGGGCATGTTTGTGCTCTGGAAAATCCAGTATTCGATTTACGTTGTCTTACTGACTTTTGCCGCCAATATTGCCTTCTTTTCGGTAAATGGCAGGCTGAAAGTTGAAGAAGTGCTGGTAAACGGCGGTTTGCTTACGGCCAGTGTGGCCTTGTTTACCATTTTGCTGATTTATACCCGGACGCGGCTTACCAAACGCGAATTGATTGCACGGCTCGTGATGGAAAAAGTCATTGCCCAGTTCAAGGAAAAAAACGAGATCATCGAGCTGCAAAACCAGGATATCAAAGCGAGCCTGACTTATGCCCAGCGGATCCAGCATGCCATTTTACCGCCGGATGAAAAAATTGAAAGGGTATTCGACGATTATTTCATTTTTTACCAGCCGAAAGACATCATCAGCGGCGATTTTTATTGGTTTTCTTCCGTGCGGACCACTCCGGCGGATGGCGGCGAATCCGAAGAAGTGATCGCTCTTGCTGCCGTGGATTGTACCGGTCATGGCGTTCCCGGGGCCTTGATGAGTATCATGGGCAATGCCATCCTGAACCAGAGCCTGAGCCAGAAAGAAGTAAACTCACCGGCCGAAGCACTTGGGTTTTTAAATACCCAGTTGGTGAAAAACCTCAATTCGATCAACGACGGGATGGACATTTCCCTTTGTGCGATCAATAAAAAAACATTGGCCATGCAATATGCCGGGGCGAACAACCCGATGTACATTGTGAGAAAAGGTGAACTGCTTGAGATTAAGGCCGATAAAAAAGCAATCGGGGCCGATCACGGCGATGCCGAAAATAAGACCTTTACGAATAAACCTTTTCAGTTGGAAAAAGGCGATGCGCTTTACCTTTTTTCGGATGGTTACGCCGACCAGTTCGGTGGCCCGGAAAGCTATCGCGGAGGCAAAAAATTCAAATACAACCGCTTCAAAGCACTCCTGGTGGAAATCCAGGACAAAACCATGACCGAGCAGCGCGAAATCCTCATCCGGGAATACCAGGAATGGAAAGGCGGGCTTGAGCAGGTGGATGATATCCTCGTGATGGGATTGAAGATTTAAGCGGTTTTTTTCTCCCACGGATAGCACGGATTCCACGGAATATGTATCCTTCCATTCCGAAAAAGAAAACGATCAATAAAACTTCTCGGAAGGGTCGGGCCAAGTTATGCTGTCTTGTGCTGTATGGCAAAATAAATCCGCACCATCTGCGAAAAAATCCGCGCTAATCCGCGGGAAACTCAAAAATTCAACATTTCGCGTAGCATCGGCCAGCCCCCCAGTGAGAGGTACATCAAAATCGTCCACAAAGCCGAAGCGTATTCAATGAATTTGGCTCCTTTGCGGTTAGGCTTGCCAAGGAAAAAAAGAGCCGGTAAAGCACAGAGCAGGAAAAAACCGCCGAGCACAAGATGGGCAATCAGGCCTTGTCCCGCAAAAACGGAAGCGGCGATACTGAAAGCAAGCGTTACCAGTAAAATGACCAGCCAGAGCAGGGTTGCTTTTTTCGCTCCGAACAGCGAGCTGTAAGTCAGCACACCGGTTTTTTCGTCCTCGCTGATCTTGATTTTCCGCCCGATTTCGAGCACTATCCCGTTCATGTAGGACACACAAAAGAAGAAAATCAGGCCTTTTGGCGCAGCAAGGCCTTCGTAAAGCCAATCGAAACCGCTGGCGTAAATGTCGATCAGCGGAATAATAAACATGTGGGAGGTCACGTACCAGAACTGGTGTTTTTTGAGCCATTCCGGTATAAAAAACTCCTTGCCCATCAGCGAAAGATAAGCGACAACGATGCCGTACATGATCAGCAGTTTCGGGAAAAAGATAAGGTTGACCGTGATTTGTGCGATCACCACCACCACACCGATCCAGAATAATTCCCGCAAGCTGATCAACCCGCGCGGAACGGGCAGTTCCTTCCGGTAAGCCGCATCGTCTTTGGCATCTTTGAACTCATCAAAAATCCGCACCAGGAAAAACAGGGTAACCGTCGTAAAAGCGGCTACGGCGTAATTTTTCCAGTGCACAAAATGCGTTTCACCCCGGCAAATCAGTGAATAGGCGATGGCCGAAAACGTAAAGGAAGCCACCAGGACCCCATGCGCCAGGAAAGGAAAACGCTCCTTTTGGTAAATGTAGAAACGTTTCAGAAAGGAAGCCGAGTTTTCTTCGGGTTTGCTATGTTCATTAAAATTCACTTGTGCCATACATCCACGAAAAAAGGGTTAAAACAAAAGATAAAAAGCCCAGGGTAAAAATAAAACTGTCGAAACGGTCTAAAACTCCGCCATGTCCCGGAATCAGCTTGCTGTAATCTTTCACCTTGTTTATGCGTTTGTAATAAGATGCAATTAAATCACCGCTAAGAGCAATTCCACTAAATAAGATACCATAAACCATTAAAAGAAGCACTGTTTCAAAGTTATGGTACCCATCAATTAATATCAGCATCGTAATTATTACGGAAATCATTCCTCCCAAAAAACCCTCGACTGTTTTATTTGGACTGGTAAACGGGGCCAGCTTGTTTTTACCAAACAATTGCCCGGAGATTTGAGAAAAACCGTCAAAAGTGAGTACCAGTAAATAACTAATCAAAGGGAATTCATACATCTGCCAATAAGACAAGACAAAAAACACGCTGAAAAACGAGTAGATCAGTAAAGCAATCGCCAGACTGCGATAATTACGGGAGCCTACGCGCCCGATTTCATACAAGCCCAACAAGACAAGCAAAATCGCGAGGTATAAAAAATAGCCGGAATGAATAATCAAAATAACCGCATTTACCAGCAAAAGATAAACGACGTATTTCACCCAGCGTTCCCGTTTGGCTGCTTTTTCACGTTCTTTCCGGTTGATGAAAAAGATTCCCAAAGCTCCCAGGAGGAAATACACGGCCAGTATGGAATACACTTTAAGCAGCATCTTTGCCCGCTTTTAAAACGTGGTAAAAAGTCTTGACATTCGAGCGCAGGTTCCTGAAATAGATCACGCAAAGCAGCTCTTCCAGGTAAGCGAGACAGCTTGCAGCGATCATGAAATAGAAATACGGCGCCCAATAACCGAAATTAAAAAAGGTAAAAATGAAAATCCCCTGGATGTAGCCCGTAATTTTATTCGAGTACAGGTGCAGGCTCGGGCTGCGCCGGAATTTGACCAGCGAAACGATTTGCGGGATCACGTATAACGTCAAAATCAGGATCAGCTCAAAGGCGTGCTCACGTACAAACTCCGTTTGCAGCACAAACATGCCTGAAAAAGCCATCACATAGGTACCGATGTCGGCCAGGCTGTCCAGTTTGGCGCCAAATTCGGTTTCGAGCTTGAAAGAACGGGCAATCAGGCCATCGAGGATGTCCGTAATGAGGTTGACGGACAATAGAACGATGAACAGGCGGTCGTTATGCAGCCAGATGGCCCAGGCCAGGAATGGCAAGGCCAGGATCCGGTAGCCTGAGAGAAAATTCGGGATATTCCGTATGAAAAACGACCGTTCCATTCAGTGTTTTTTCTTGCGGCCGAGGTTTTGGTGCGCGCTCGCGAAATGTCCCGCAGATAAAGCGGCGGCAATACTCAATTCGCCGGCCAAAACAACCGCGCCGCAGATTTCGGCAAATTTCCGGGCCTTGCCTTCTCCGTAGCAGTCCATCAATTCCAGGCATTCGCGCTGGGTAGGGAGGGAAGTGCCGCCGCCAACTGTTCCCACGATCAGGTTGGGAAGCGTTACGGAAGCGTAAAGCGAACCATCGTCACACAATTCCATACGGGTAATGCCCGTAGCGGCTTCGGCCACGCAGGCGGCATCCTGTCCGGTAGCGATAAACAAGGCCGTCAGGCCGTTGGCATAATGTCCCTGCGCTCCCACTGCGCCGCTCTGGATCACGCCGATGGTAGACGAGCGCCAGTATTCGTGCATGGCTTTGGGAGTCGTGTTCAGGACTTAGGTGACAATATTTTCGGAGAGTTTCACCGCGGTGGATACTTTTTTGCCGAGCACGTTGGTGTAGGACAAAGCCGTAGCTTTTTTATCGCCGGAGTAATTGCCCTCAATAAACCACATTTCCGGTTTTACAGGGGCGTTTTCCACGATGAAATGACAAATGGCATCCGTACAGATGGTCACCATATTTTGCCCGGAAGCATCGCCGGTGTGAAACTCAAAAATCAGGATGAGGTGGTTGCCTTCGATATTGGATTTGATATCCAGCAGCTGCGCAAAGCGGCTTTTTTCGGAAGTAATACGCTTGTAATCTTCATAGTGATTTAGCACCCAGCTCAGGAAAAGGCCCAAATCGCCGATGTGTTTGAATTTGAACAAGGGGCTGCGCTGCACTCCCTCCACCAGGCAGATCGAGGTGGCCCCGCCCGCCAGGTAGCAAGCCTTGGCCCCGCGGTGATACGAAGCAACAAGCGCTCCTTCGCTGGTAGCCAGCGGCACGTAAAAATCGCCTTCGGCATGGGTTCCGAGCACTTTCACCGGCCCCATGATTCCCGTTGGGACTTGCGACATACCGATATAATTTTCGATATTGCCTTCCATCACCGAAAAGTCGCTCAGGGCTTTTTTTCCGCTCAGGAACTCCATCGAAAGGCCCCTTTCCTCCCGGATAAAGCCAAGCCGGCTCGCAATGCCTTCCTCGTTGACCTCCAGGTCTACTTTCAGGCGGCTTTTTTCAATATGTTCAAGGTCTTTCTTTGCTTTGATTTTCTCAGCGATCGCGCTGATGCTCTGTGCTTTGTTGATCCGCTCAAAAGCGTTCGCAGTCTTTTCCAGGTTTGATCCCATGTTTGGTTTTTTGATTTGAGTAAAGATAATAATTTATAATTAGGAATGATGAAACTTGAATATGCTAATTGTTTAATATGCTAATGTGCTAATTGTTTAAATATGCTAATTGGATTAAATAAGTTAATTAGCATATTAACACATTATCATAATTAACTCATTAACTTTACATCATGAAGCAGCTTACCGATATCCTCGGGATTCAGCACCCGGTCATCCTGGCGCCTATGTTTTTGATTTCGAATGCCCGGATGACAATTGCAGCCATTCAATCCGGGATTACGGCGGCCATTCCGGCGCTCAATTACCGGACGACGGACGAATTGCGGGCAGCCATTCGTGAGATCAAAGCAACTGTAAATGGACCTTTCGGCATCAACCTGATTGTGAACCGTTCCAACTTTCGCCTGCACGAACAATTGGAAGTTTGCTGCGAGGAAAAAGTAGCTTTCATTATTACCTCCCTGGGCTCGCCCAAAGAAACGATCAACAAGGCGCATGCGAACGGGATCAAGGTTTTTTGTGATGTGACCGATGTGAAATACGCCAAAAAAGTCGAATACCTTGGCGCCGACGGGTTAATTGCCGTGAGCAGGGAAGCGGGCGGCCATGCCGGGAATCTTCCGTTCCGCCAACTCATAGCCGATTTAAAAGCCAATTGCTCTGTTCCGATCATTTCAGCCGGGGGCATAGGCAACAAAGCAAGTTACGACGAGCGCATGGCGCTGGGCATTGCCGGGGTTTCCGTCGGCAGTATTTTCATCGCTTCGGAAGAAAGCCCGGTGACAGCCGAATACAAGCAGGCCTGCATCGATTATGGCGCCAAAGACATTGTCATGACCCGCAAATTGTCGGGAACACCCTGTACGGTGATCAATACGCCTTATGTACAGGAAATCGGGACGGAGCAAAACTGGATCGAAATCCTGCTGAATAAAAACAAGCGCGTGAAAAAGTGGATGAAGGCGCTGACCTTCCTGAAAGGGATGAAAAGCCTGCAGCAGGCCGCCTTTGGCCATACTTACAAAACCGTCTGGTGTGCCGGCCCGTCGATCGAGCATGTCCATGAAATCCACCCGGTCAGGGAAATCGTCAACTCGCTCTTATGAAAAAGCCGGGACTGATCATCTTGTGCCTGGTTCTCAGTGGTCCTGGAAAGGTGTTTGGTCAAACGGCAGGTAAACTGCATACTTCGCTTTATTTGTGTCCTTTCCAGGCGCTGATGCCTCCCTTGCCAAATTACCGCTTTAGCCTGGAGCAAAGTCTTTCCCTGAAACTGGCCCTTTTTGCCGATTATTCGCTGTATAGCCCGGCTACGGCAAACTTCAAAAAACTGGATGGCTGGCGTTACGATGCCGGCTTCAAATACTTTTACAAAAGCGGCCTGGAAATGGGCGGCAATTACAAGAACCTCTTCTGGTTCAGCGCTTCCTATGGCCTGCAAAAACAAGCTGTAAGGCTCGATGCGCTTGATCAGGCTACGGGGCAGGTGCTCCCGGTCGATTTCCGCCGGCGGGTAGAGGGCGTTCAGCTGGGAAGCGGTGTGAGCCTCGTATACCGGAGCTGGAGCATAGACCTGGGCTTGAGGCTTGGCTTGAAAAAACGGGATGTCGATGTTTTGGGCCGTACCGAAGCGGAAGATGATGCTTTCCAGGTGGAGGGGCAGCGTTTAACGCAGCTAACTTTCGAAACGGAGGCGCGATATTACCCGGATTTTGTACTTTTGTTCAGGCTGGGATATTCCCTGTTTTATTTTTAAAAATCGGCAACAACACCTTGAATTCAAAATCAACACTTTTTACGGCCATGATCATCAGCATGGTGTTCTGGGGGCTCAGCTGGCCTTCGGCCAAAGTGATTACGGCTTACAGCACCCCGGTGAACCTGACGGCTTACCGTTACGCGGTTGTTTTCCTGACTTTGCTGCCCCTGCTGCTTATTTTCAAAATCCCGATGAAAATCAGCCGGAAGGGCATTCCCTTTGTGCTGATTGCAGGTTCCCTGCTGGCGCTTTACAGTTTTATGATGTTCCAGGGTCTTCAGCATGGCTTTGCTGGGGCCGGCGGTGTTTTGGTGACCACGCTCAACCCGATCATGGCGTATTCGCTAAGCCTGCTGCTGCAATGGAAAAAGCCCTCACGCAATGAAGGGATCGGCTTATTGCTGGGGTTGACCGCCGGCTGCGTTTTGCTCCGGATCTGGGACCATGCTGATGCGATTTTCCAGAGCGGGAACCTCTTTTTCCTGGCCTCGGCCTTCCTGTGGTCGGTCATGAGCCGTTTTACGGCCAAATCCCACGAATACGGCTCACCTTTCAGTTTCAGCCTGTGGATGTATTTCGTTACCCTGCTGGTGCTGGTCCCTTTCCTGGATTTTAAAGATTTGCAGCATACGCTGACGATCACCGATTTTTCCTTCTGGGCCAACCTTTTTTTCGGCGGTGCGATCGTTACAAGCCTTGCCACTACGATTTATTTTTATGCGACGTCTAAAATCGGCTCCGACAAGGCCAGCAGCTTTATTTTCCTGGTGCCTTTTGCGGCTGCGGTATCATCCTGGCTGCTCCTGGGTGAAAGGCTCGAAATCCATACCGTGGCCGGCGGCGTTCTCGGGATTGGGGCGGTATATATGATCCAGCGGAAAAGGGCATAAGTTTGGAGCTGTTCAGTCAGTAGCTAAGGAATTAATATCACTTCAAATGGATTTCAACCTTTTGGATTTTATTTCGTTTTTCAGTTAAACCAATTAGCTGAATGAAATATCCCCTGTTTATCCTATTCATTGTGTCGTTCACGCAGGCAGAAGCCCAGCGAAATTATTTCCTGATGTTTAACCGCCGTTCCGAAAATTCCCTGAACCTTAAACAACATGGATCAATCCAGGAAGTGAAAGGCGATGAAATCCTGGATTATATGGGGTTTAGCGTGGAGCGTAAAAAAAAGAAGGTTCTCACAGCCCTTGATTTTACCTTTACCCGGAAGAAAGACCTGTCTTTTTCTCAAACTGTTTGTAAGCACATGGGAGGCGGTCTGGATCCCCCGACAAGCAGCTGTACCTATTATTCGTCCCGGGCAAACTATCTTTATTTTTCTATTGCTTTGAGAAAAGGCCTGGCTTATACTTATAAAAGCCCGATTTTACGTAAAACGGAAAGTACCCTCTCTGCCAGTCTGCTGGTACAAATGGATTTGCTCATTTGGCAAAAGGAGCATGATTTTTATTCGTACACATCCTATTCGTACAATGTTTATGAACTGTCTAACGGGGTACCGGTTGTTGTGGACCATGTCACTGAATACAGCGATCCTTCAACGAAACCTTTTGATTTGGCGGTACATGCGGATTTTTTGCCCGTTTTTGGACTTGGTTTAGGCAAAACTACAAGTTTTAAGGGATTTCATTACGGTTTTAGGATCAATGGAGGATTTAAGCTGGTAAAGCTCAGGAGCTGGCTGCAAATTGAAAACCCTGAAGCGTATTCAGTAAATGAGGGGCAAGGTGTTTTTTTTGAAACGGCTTTTGTTTTGGGATACAGCTTTCAAAAAAAGGACTAGTTTAGCATCAAATTTTGAGAATATGACTATTGAGCACCTGAGAACGATTGCTGACACGCTTCCCGGAACAACGGAAGATATTAAATGGGAGGACCATCTTTGTTTTAACATTGGCGGTAAAATGTACCTGGTTACCAGTCCGGATAGTGTACCTGTTTCGGCATCGTTTAAAACCACGCCCGAACTTTTTGAAATATTGACCGCCCGGGAAGGAATTATACCTGCTCCGTACCTGGCGCGCAATATGTGGGTACATATCGATGACATCATGCGGCTGACAACCGGCGAATGGAAAGAATACATGAGCTTGGCCTATACACTTGTTTTTTCAAAGCTTCCCGCAAAATTCCGCAGGGAAATCGAAGCCGGAAAATAATCTTTTTGTCATTGAAAATGAGTGATTGAGGCTCCGTTTTGACATTTTGTCACTTTTTTGCCTTTGGTATTGTATTTGACTCAACTATTGCTATATTTAAACAAAAATTGAACAATGAAAAGACCAAAGAACTCTATTCTCATTATCGGTGGTATTTTGCTGCTGATTTTCGTTAACGGATGCAGCACCTACAACAACATGGTGGAAAAGGAAGAAGGGGTAACTGCCCAGTGGCAACAGGTTGAAGTAGCTTACCAGGCGCGTATGGACAAAACCAAAAACCTCTTCGAGATCGTGCTTGCAAACGCCGATTACGAAAAAGAAACCCTGAAAGAGATTGTACAGGCGCGCAGCAATGCAACCAAAATCCAGCTCAATGTTGAAAACCTGACGGATGAAAACCTGGCGAAATACCAGAAAGCACAGGACCAGTTCGGTCAGTCCCTCGGGCGCTTGATGGCGATTTCCGAAAACTACCCGCAATTGCGCGCCAATGATGCTTTCCAGAGCTTCCAGGCACAATATGAAGGGGTGGAAAACCGTATCGCAACGGAGCGTGTGCGTTTCAACGAAGGCGGACGCGATTATAATACTTATATCCGGCGTTTCCCGCGCAACATCTGGGCCGGTATCTTTGGCTTCGAGAAAAAAGCTTACTTCCAGTCGGCTGAAGGCGCTGAAAATGCCCCGGATATTAAGAGCATGAGAAAAGGCGAATAAAATTGACGATAATTAGTTTCCCCCTTTGGAGGGGGATTAAGGGGGAGGATTTTGTGTATTTCGGCATTGTCACCCCTCTTAATCTCCCCTCAAGGGGAGAAATAGACTCCATCACATAAAATGAACGCAAAAAACTTTTTTACCGAAAGCCAGCAGCAGGAAATTGTTGCTTCGATCGTGGCGGCTGAGCAGAACACTTCGGGTGAAATCCGGCTCCACCTGGTGGATAATTGTGCGGGAGATCCCAAGCAGGAAGCCATTTCCGTGTTTGAAAAACTGGGCATGACTGCCACCGAAAAACGGAACGGGGTGCTGATTTTCCTCGCGGTCCAGGATAAAAAGTTTGCCATCGTTGGCGATAAAGGAATTGATGAAGCGGTCCCGGCCGATTTCTGGGATTCCATCCGCGATGAAATCTTGTCGCATTTCCGAAAAGAAGATTACGTGAACGGCCTGAAAGAGGGAATTTCCCATGTGGGCGAAAAGCTCAAAGCACATTTTCCTTACCACGAGGCGGACCAGAACGAATTATCCAACGACATTTCCTTTGAATAACATGAAAGCATTACTCCTCAGCGCTGGTTTTGTGCTCCTGCAATTATTAGCCCTGGCTCAGCGCCCGGATATTCCCGCACGGCCTGATCCACCCAAATTGGTCAACAACCTTTCGCAGGAATTTCCTGATTTCCTGTCTTCAGGCGAGGAAGCCGCGCTCGAAAAAAAGCTCCAGGATTTTGCCGCAGAAACCTCCAACCAGATTGTCGTTGTTATTGTGGACGATCTCAAAGGTTATGAGCCCTACGATTTTGCAACCGAGCTCGGACAGCAATGGGGCGTCGGACAGGAGAAAGAAGACAACGGCGTTGTGATTCTCGTTAAACCTACGGGCGGCCAGGGCGAACGAAAAACGTTTATTGCACCCGGGCGCGGCCTCGAAGGTGTAATCCCGGACATGACGGCCAATGACATTGTCAACAAGGAGATGATCCCGAATTTCAAAGACGGGAATTTTTACCAGGGGATCGACAATGCCTGTAATGTCATCATGTCGCTTGCCAAAGGCGAATACAACCACAAAGCATACAGCAAGAAGAGCAAAGGTTTTTCCGGTCTCGCGATCGTTATTGCAATCATCGTGATTATCGTTTTGTTGATCCGTTTTGGCCCGAAAGGTAATAATCGCGGACGTGGTGGTGGCTCCGGCTGGACCTATGGTGCCGGCGGTTTCTTTGGCGGCTACAGTTCCGGCAGCAGCTGGGGCGGTGGAAGCAGTTCCGGTGGCGGCTTCGGCGGTTTTGGCGGAGGTTCCTTCGGTGGTGGCGGTTCAGGCGGCAGCTGGTAAAAGATGAAAATAGCCGGACTTCTAGTTTCTGTTTGCGGCTTTTTTGCCCTTTTCTTCGTCTGGATAGCGATGCTCCTGGTGTTCAACCTTAAAAAACGCCTGGCCGCGGCAAACCAGCCTGCGTTTCGCCTGAATCTGAAAGCCATTCTCATTTTATCCGCTTTGTACTTACTGTATGTCCTTGCCATTTTTTATGGCGATACGCAGTTTGTTCTTATTTCCGGGGGAACGATGAGCGTTTTCTTTGGAGGAATCCTGCTTTTATTGATGTATTTCAAAGCTGATCCTAAAAATGAGCCCGGAACCCTGGAAATTAAAAAAGGAAGCGGACTGGAACTTTTCCTGAAACTCTGGGCTACCGGCTCGACTAAAAAAAGTCGCGGGAGACCAGGAGCTACACGCTCCGGATCCTCCTCATCGGGCACTGCTTTTGGCGGTGGTTCCTTCGGCGGCGGCGGCTCGGGAGGAAGTTGGTAATTGGATACATTAAAATAACTACTTTGAAAAATACCCTATTCATCATTCCTTTTTTCATACTGGCGGCTTGCTCCTGTAAAGACGGCGACCATCATTTCCTTCCGGGAAGGACATTTGCGGTCAGGCAGGCACCTGCTGTTCCGGGCGGACCCGCTGAAGATAAAAATGACCGCTTTTACCTTTCCTGGAAAGAGGAAGATTATGATGCGAACCTCGCCCTCTTAAAAGCAGATCCCGGGATGGAATTTTCACCCTTGCTGCTCTTTCTCATAGCACGCGATTTAAGTGAAGAAGGCCGCAACAAAGATGCCTTATATGTCCTGAACAGGCTGATCCGGGAAGAGGGGAAACGGGACGAAAGCCTGTTTCTGCGGGCAAAAATTTATTTTCAGCAGGGTTATTTGGGCCTGGCCGACGAAGATTATGCTTTTTGCAGCAAAACCGGTGATTTTAAAGCCGAGAGCCTGTATTGGCGCGGGGTGATCCACCTCCAGCTAGATGAATACGGGAAAGCGGAAGATTTTTTCAAAGCTTCAAAAGACCTGGGCGATTATTATGCGAAGAAAATGCTCCAAATGTATTTTCATCACTCGAAGGAAGGAACTGTAATTTTGGAATAATCTGCTTTTTTGTAAGCGCATGCGGAATACAGCTAATCAAAAAAATAATATTACTTTTACTCAAAAATAACACTATGAACGACGCACATTTCCACATCCTGATCAATCACGTTCCCATCATGGGCTTTGTTTTCGGATCTTTAATCATGCTGGCAGGCATTCTCCTGCGTTCAACCGTAACGCGCAAGGTTGCTTTTGTGGTTTTGCTGGTAGCCGGCGCTGCCACGCTTCCTACTTTTAGCTCGGGTGAAGATGCCGAAGAGATTGTTGAGCACATGAACCCCTGTGAAAAAGGATGTATCTGTACCCCTGAAATGATGCAAAGTCTTGAAGAAAAGAAACACCACCTCATTCACGAACACGAAGAAAAAGCAGAAGCCTTTATGCCCTTTGCCTGGGGCTTGATGTTCCTGAGCCTGATCGGTCTTTTCGTGGAGTGGAAAAAGAAGAAATTCTGGGTTTACAGCTCTGTTTTGACCCTTGCCCTTTCGATGACTGCTGTTTATTTCGTACAAGAAGTGGGAGAATCCGGAGGTGAGATCAGTCACCCGGAAGTGCGTAAAGATTTCGAGTTACCGAAGCACGAGAAACACGAAGACGGGGACGAGCATTAAGCTTGTTGCCTGAGGCTTGAGCTGACTTCCTTCCCGAAATTACTTTTATTGAGCTTGGAATTGATCCAGGCGCTGATATTGAAGTATTCGAGCAATACCTGTTCCTGGTGGTCCTGGAGCAGTTTTTCCACCTCTTTTTTCATGCTTTCGAAAATCTCGAGCTGGGCTATGCTGTTCGGGGCTTTGGCGAGGCGGCGGATATTTTTGATCAGCACGTCCTCGATTTTGTAATCCTTTTCGTATTTGGAAAGGTAGCGGTTCGTCGATTTGATCACGTACTCGAGGTAATCGTAATTTTCCAGCTCAAAATGAATGATCAGGTTGAGCAAACGGCTAAAGCTGTAAATATCCTGGCGCAGGTTCTGCTCGTTGTCGTTGAGCACCTCGATGAGGTAGGAGAGGGCTTTTTTGTATTCGCCTACCCCAAAGAAACTGTACGCCTTGTGGTATAAAAACAGCAATTCCTGTTCCTTGCTCAGCTTGTCCTTGATACCTGCCGCTTTTTTGTAAATTTCCCCGATCAGTTCCACCGATTTGTTGAATTAGCCCAAATGGTGCAGGAGATTTAATTCCGGGTTGTAGGTGTTTGCAAAA
>CBINGV010000003.1:0-30801 GCA_966250255.1 uncultured Flavobacteriales bacterium
AATTATACTCATAGGATCTTGAAAAGGCTCAATATTACAATTATAAATTTTATTAAATGTTTGAATGTCAGCAAGAATTAAAGCTTCTATTTCAAAAATATTTAATAAAAAAATGCCCTTTTTGTCAACGACACTATTGAATGAACTAAAATATAACTTTCTATTAGAAAGTTTCTCTGCATTTGGTAAAATGTCATCGAGATCACGAATAAATATTACAAGATCAGGTTTTTTTATTTCATATTCTATTCTTAAGAATCGTTTAGTTTTTTGATTATCGAGTTGGCTTCCATTGATGCGATCAAGTAAAACAAGAAAAGAAATATTGGGGGAATTATATCTTTTAATTAATAAATTTTGAATAGATTGAGTATCATTGGGAGCCTCGCCAACTAAAGCAACTTTCATAATATTATTGTTCTAAATCTGAATACTTCCAATAATCTCCTAAATAATCTTCTTCCAAATATTTTTTTGCTTTATTTATTTCATCATTGTTTAAATGCCTAAATTGAGTGCCTGAATTGTTATCATTATAACTGGCAATAATTATTTTATTAAGCTCATTATCATTAAGTATATCAAGTATAATAGGAGAATGTGTTGTAAGAATAATTTGTTTTTCAGAAGATTTATCTTTTATAAATTGCATTAATTGCATTAATTGGTGAGGATGTATACCTAATTCTGGCTCTTCAAGCAATATGATTCTCAAAATTCCGTCATTAAATCCAAACCCCTCATTTGTTACATAAAAGTTAGAAGAATAATCAATTTCAGAAATTATATAAAAAATTCGTTTGGTTCCGTCAGACAAGCTAGAAAAAGGATACCATTTACCATCAATTTTAAATTCTAATAGTAAATTTTCTATCATAAATTCATCTCTATCGTCTATATAGATGTTGAAATTTTTATTTAATCTTAAATCTTTAATAGGAGAATATTTGGCAAGAGTGGGCTTAATTTTATCTAATTTTTTGAAACTGCCGTTAATCTTTTCATTAATATTTTTAATATCAATCTTTTCCGATCTATTTCTAAAAAAGGCGAATAAAAAGTCAGCTAAAAATGATTTAATAAAATATGGATATTGTTCATCATTAATAATTTTGAAAAGATCATTTGGAATACCAGTATTATCAACTCTAAAAGAATAGGGAGTATCAACCAATGGGAACAATTTAGGGATTCCATGTTTTATAAAAGAAGACGACAGAGCAAGGCCAGATGATTCTATAATATCAAAAACATCTCTTTTTTTCGTTGAATCCTCATCAATTAAATTACCATCAATAAAAATTTTAGATACTAGGTTTCTATTAATAAAAGAATTATTTAAGAGATCTTTATCGTTAATGATATCACTTACTCCAATTTGAATAGATTTACCATTTTGAAAGGTTAAAGATGTAGAAAAATTTGCAAAATCATCAAAATTAAATTGTAAAGAATGAGACAAAAAGTCAAGAAAATTAGTTTTTCCGACAGCATTTTTTCCAATAATTATATTGAGTCCTTTATTAAAATTTACATCTACTTTATTTATAGATTTATAACCTGATAAGCTAACTTTTTCAAGAAAAAAAAGATCTGTTTTTATCTCCATAAATACAAATATACAAATTTGATTATATTACCCCTTTACCAAACCGATCTTCGAATCGCCTTCTTCCACCAAATCAATCACCAAAGCATTATCGCCAAGGCTGCCGAAGCTAATCTCGCTGGCGAGCACTTCGTTGCTCACGTAGTCCTGGTTTTGGGCGATTGCCTGTTGGATTTCGGAGCAGGTATCGATCGTCAGGCGGATGCGGTCGGTCACTTCCAGGCCGGAGTCCTTTCGTAAATTCTGCACGCGGTTGATGAGCTCACGGGCGATCCCTTCGTTCTTGAGGTCTTCGCTGATCGTGATGTCGAGCGCCACGGTAATGCCGTTTTCGGAGCTTACCATCCAGCCCGGGATGTCCTGGGCAACGATTTCAAAATCCCGGATATCCAGGTCGATGTAAACGCCGTTGATTTCGCCCGACCAGCCGTTGTTGGCTTCGATGGTGGCGATATCGTCCTGCGACATGTGTGAAACCATGGTCGCGATGTCTTTCATCTGCTTGCCGTATTTCGGCCCGATCGTCTTGAAATTGGCCTTGATGCTTTTGACCAGCATGCCATTGCCTTCTTCGAGCAGTTCGAGCTCTTTCACGTTGACTTCCGAGAGAACGAGGTCTTGGACGTGGCGGATATTCTTTGCAAATTCGGGACTGAGCGCCGGAACCATGATTTTTTGCAGCGGCTGGCGCACGCGCAGGTTCACTTTTTTCCGCAAACCGAGCACGAGTGACGAAACCTGTTGGGCGATTTCCATCTGGGCTTCCAGTTCTTTGTCAATCCAGGCGGTGTTTGCTTTCGGGAAATAAGCCAGGTGCACGGAGCTGGCGTCGTGTCTGCCGGAAACGGCATTCAGGTCGCAGAACAGCTGGTCCATGAAGAACGGAGCGATCGGCGAACCGAGGATAGCCACGGTTTCGAGGCAGGTATACAAAGTCTGGTAAGCCGAAACTTTGTCCGTTGTATAATCGCCTTTCCAGAAACGGCGGCGGCACAGGCGCACATACCAGTTCGAAAGCTGGTCGCTCACGAATTCCTGGATCAGGCGGCCTGCCTTGGTTGGCTCATAACTGTCAAACGCTTCTTCCACGTCCTGTACGAGGCTGTTGAGCTTGGACAAAATCCAGCGGTCGATTTCCGGGCGTTCGTTTTGCGCTACCTCGGCTTCGGCATAGCTAAAACCGTCGATGTTGGCATAAAGCGCCAGGAAAGAATAGGTATTGTAGAGCGTTCCGAAGAATTTACGCTGCACTTCGGTGATGCCGTCGAGGTCAAATTTCAGGTTGTCCCAGGGCTGGGCATTGGTGATCATGTACCAGCGCGTAGCATCCGGCCCGTATTGTGCCAGTGTCTTGAACGGATCGATTGTATTGCCGAGGCGTTTGGACATTTTCTGTCCGTTTTTGTCGAGCACCAGTCCGTTGGAGATCACGTTTTTATAAGCAACAGAATCAAAAATCAAGGTAGAAATGGCATGCAGGGTGTAAAACCAGCCGCGGGTCTGGTCAACGCCTTCCGCAATGTAATCGGCCGGGTAGCCGGTGCGGTTGTCGATCAATTCCTTGTTTTCAAAAGGGTAATGCCACTGGGCATACGGCATGGCGCCCGAATCGAACCACACGTCGATCAGGTCCGTTTCGCGCTTCATTGGCTTGCCGGAAGGAGAAAGCAGTACAATTTTGTCCACGTAATTTTTGTGGAAATCGATTTTTGCGTAATTGGCTTCCGACATGTCGCCCACGGTGAAATCCCGGAGCGGGTTTTCGCTCATCAGGCCGGCAGCCACCGCTTTATCGCATTCCTTTTTCAGGGTTTCGGCCGAATCGATCACGATGCGCTCATCGCCTTCCTCGGTGGACCAGATCGGGATCGGGATCCCCCAGAAACGCGAGCGGCTGAGGTTCCAGTCGTTGACATTTTCGAGCCACTTGCCGAAACGCCCGGAGCCGGTAGATTCCGGTTTCCAGTTGATTTCGTTGTTCAGCTGCATCAGGCGCTCTTTTTTGTTGCTCACGCGGATAAACCACGAATCGAGCGGGTAATAAAGCACCGGTTTATCCGTTCGCCAGCAATGCGGGTAGCTGTGCTCGTAAGTTTCTTTTTTGAATAATTTACCTTCTTCCTGGAGCTTGAGCGTGATGCGCTTATCGACGTTCAGGTATTCTTTCAGCTCCTTAATTTTACCCTCTTTTTCGAGGATCGATTTTTGCTTTTGGAACTCGGCGCTTTTTTCGTCAGCGTTCAAATAATCTTCCTTCACGTATTCGCTTCCGTAGAGAAAAACACCGTCGGCTACTTCCGGGCGGAATTTCCCTTGCAGATCCACCAGCGGAACCGGCACGTTGTTCTCGTTCAGCACGAGCATCGCCGGAACACCGCTTTCGGCTGCCACACGGGCATCGTCCGCCCCGAAAGTCGGTGCGATGTGCACGATCCCTGTTCCGTCTTCCGTGGTCACAAAATCACCGGAAATCACGCGGAAAGCCTGGTCAGCGTTTTCATGCGGCAGGGCGTAAGGCAATAATTGTTCGTATTTCAGGCCGACGAGGTCTTTGCCCAAAACCGATCCGGAAACGAGGTAAGGAATGGTCTTGTCGCCCGCCTGGTAAGCAGCCAACTCTTCCGGTGATTCAACCTCTTTGTACACCTTGGAAAACTGGTAAGAAAGGAGATTTTTGGCCAGAATCACCTTGATCGGCTCGTGGGTATATTGGTTAAAAGACTGTACCAACACATACTCGATATTCGGCCCCACACACAAGGCGGTGTTGGACGGCAGGGTCCACGGGGTAGTGGTCCAGGCGAGGAAATGGATATTGCCGGAAGTCACCCCCCTCTGTCCCCCTTCGAAGGGGGAGGTGGTTTCCTCCCTTGAGGGAGGACTAAGGAGGGTGACCGGAAGGTCCTGATCTTCTTTCAATTTAAACTGCGCCACCGCCGTCGCGTCTTTCACATCGCGGTAGCAGCCCGGCTGGTTCAGCTCGTGGGAGGAGAGTCCCGTACCGGCAGCCGGTGAATAAGGCTGGATGGTGTAGCCCTTGTACATCAGGTCTTTGTTGTACAGCTGCGCGAGCAGCCACCATACGGATTCCATGTATTTCGGTTCGTAGGTGATGTACGGGTCCTTCATATCCACCCAGTAACCCATTTTGAGCGTCAGGTCGTTCCAGATGTCCGTGTAGCGCATTACGGCTTCTTTACAGGCCTTATTGTAATCGTCTACGGAGATCTTTTTACCGATATCTTCTTTGGTAATGCCCAGTTCTTTTTCAACACCTAATTCAACGGGCAAACCATGTGTGTCCCAACCGGCCTTGCGGGCAACACGATAGCCCTGCAACGTTTTGTAGCGGCAAAAAATATCTTTCAGCGAGCGGGCCATCACGTGGTGAATACCCGGCAATCCGTTAGCAGACGGCGGCCCTTCAAAGAACACGAAAGGTTTGTTCGCATCGCGCGAAGTCACGGATTGTTCAAAGGTGTTTTCGGCATCCCATTTTTCCTGTACCGAGCGGGCTGCTTCGGTCAGGCTCAGGCCTTTGTACTCCTTGTATTTTTTGCTCATGTGTTGAAATAATAAGGCAGCAAAGTTACGAAGAAAAGCGCAAATATTACCAGTTTATGAGTTGTTAAGTTTATAAGTTCTGAGTTGCTTGGTTTTCACAACTCAGAACGCCGAAGCTTATCAAAATAAGTCATTTACCTTACTGGATTTTTACGCGGTTCTTGCTTTATTTGCATTTTAAAATAAGTTTATGTTACGTCACTTTCTTTTATCGCTCCTGTGTTTTTGCAGCTTGCTAATGCAGGCGCAGAACGAAAAGCAGAATACCCTCCGAACGCACATCCGCGAGGAAAACGGGAAATACGGCCTTGCCCATGCGAACAGTGACTGGCTGGTGAAAGCGGAGTTTGACACCGTTTTTGAGCGCCGTGTTTTCCCTTACCGCGTACCGGGTGAAGCCGGCCAGGAAGCCGCTTCCGGGAATATCGTTTTTGTGCTGATGAATTACCCCGAAGGACGCTATTGGCGCGAGGTAGAATTCAATTCCCGCGAGGTGGAAGTGGAACTGCGGAAAATCAACGGCGAAAAAATCGGCGACGGGAAATACGACGGCTACGAATTCCTGGATGATGTGCATTGGACTTCCGAAAAAACAAGCTATACGAACCAGGCGATTGTGCTGCACGAAAAAGGCTCGCGCACACTCGTTGAACCGGGTTTCACCACCACTAAAACGCCCTGGAAAAGCATCGAGCTGTATACCGATCTGCAGCTTTACCTCGTAGAAAAGGCTGACGGGAATTTTGCCCTGGTCGACAAGCGCAAGGAAGAAAAGCTGGTCGCAAAACATATAAAACCGCTGATTTATACCGCCAATTTTATCGGTCTTTCCCTGAAACATGAAGTGGGCGCGACCCAGGTGAACCTGCCTTATTTTGTGGTGACACACAGCAACGGGGAGAAACAGCTGTTCAGCGCACTTAAAAACGACTATGTGACCCCGCGCCTGAGTGCAGCAGCTGAACAGGATCTCAGCCTGGACCTGGACCTGAAAAACCCGCAGGGCATTGTGATCGAATATCGCTATTTTGACAAAGGCCTGGGCGGCGTTTACCATTCGAACTACAAAACGGGAACGGCTTGTATCTACAAGCAAATGGATTTTATCTGGGAAGACAAAAGCCTGCTCCGGGTGCAGCTGGAAGGTGAAAATTTCGAGCGCCTGGTAGAGATGTCGGACCCTTCCGTGAGCTACGAGTTCGACGAGCTGATCGAGCAGGGCATGGATTACTGGAAAGGCCGCAATGGGCTGATCCTCAAATTTAATGGGAAATACCGCGGGTTTATGGGTACTAAAATTACGGCTTATTACGATGAATTGGCTGTCAATTCTTCGCTCAAAAGCATGTTTACCTACAAAACGGAGGGAAAATACGGGGCCACAAACGGTGAAGTGACCATCCCGGCGCTTTTCCCGGAGGAAATCAAATTCAGCTATCCGCTTAAACACCCGCTATATGATTTTATTTACACGAGCCAGAAACTGGACAAGGTGTATTTCGATAGCCGCGGGAATCAGCGCCTGACGAAAAAGGGGCTGCTGGACATCCGCAAAACGGATAAGGGGGATTTTATCATTGTGGAATATTACGAAGATGACGATTCGAAATTTTTGCAAACCCACGCGGAATCCTACAAAAATATCCAGACCACATCCTACCCAACGATTTTCCTGGCGACCGACAAAAAAGGGAAATGGGGCATGGTAGACGCCTTCGGGAAAATATACCTGCCTTTTGCCTACGACCGCATCGAGGAAATGGACCAGATAAGCAATGACATCAGTCTTTTTGAGGTATACCAGGGAAAGAACCGGGCGATTTTCAACTTTCGCTATGGTATCGTCACTCCGTTTTCACCGGCGATTTATAGCCTGGTGAAGCTTGTAGACGAGACCTATTTCCTGGAATTATGGACAAAGCAGGGCAAAAAAATGCATTACGGCCTGTATACCGTTACGGGGAAAGAGATCTTCCCGTTGCAGGAAGCCTATGAATCCCTGAGTTTCACGACTCAAAACGAGCGGAACACTTTGTTAGGCCGGGTTCGGAAAGACATTGAGGCGGTGTGGATCACAAAGGAAGCTTTCCCGCAAATCCTTGGGAAAAACGAGTTCTTTTACGCCGATGAACATTACGGTTATAAAAAAGACGCCCTCAAACAGGAAATGGAAGCTTACAGCCTCAAAAGCGGCTTGCTGGAAAAAATATTAAGTTATGAGCAGTTTGCGATGAACCTCGGCCACTATGTCACACGCGACGGTACAGCTTATGTGCTGCATTTCACGAATATGCAGATGGATACGCCGGTGGCGATGGAAATCCGCCTGGACAGCCTGGATTTTATCATCGATGATGTTCCGCAGCTGATCGGTAAAAAGGGCAAAAAATGGAAAATCTACAATCCTTATGAAAGTGAATTGCCTTATTTCGAAAAAGCTTACGTTCCTAAAAAATAACGCATGAAAAATTGGGTTTTATTGGTCTGTTCTTTCTGCCTGGTTCAGTTTTTTGCTCAGCAAAGCGTCCCGGAAAATTACCTGGGCTATAACGATTACGGCACTTTTGCCGAAAAAGCCGGCGATAAGTGGGGCATCAAAAAAGGGGATTCGAACAGCCCCTGGATCGTAGATCCGCTCTATGATACCATTGTGCTTGTGAACAGCTTCCGCTACGGAATCCCGAAATACAAACAAAGTGAGATGACGATCGGCTACGCGGTTTTCCTGCTTTTTGAAAATAGGCCGCCTGCCAGTGAACAGGAGCTTCACAAAAAAGCGTCGGGGGTTTCTTTCAAAATCTGTAAAGTGAACGGGGAAATGCTCAAAAGCGATGATTTTGACGGCTACGAGCTGATTTTCCGCCATGAGATGGACGAAAATTACAACATCTTCAGCGAGATGCAAGCCATGAAACTGTTTAAAAAGGGGAAATGCACCTTGCTGGAACCGGGCTTCGAATGGTATGAGGCGGATTACGGCAACTACCGGAAACTGCAGGATTATGGCCTGTGGATTGCGACCAAAACGGACGGCAGCCAGGTTTTGCTGGACAGCAAGAAGGAAATCCTGCTCGAAGCTTCAGCCATCAGTCCCTACCATGATTCGGCGACGTACTACCCGGAGCTGGAAAGCTACACCATTGCTTACATGCAGATGGACATTCCTTATCTCTATGTGAGCGACAAGGCCGGCTTTACCCAATTGTACAGCATCGCAAAAAAGAAATTCGTCAGCCCGAAGATCAGTCCGCAGGGCACTTTCAGGCAGGTAGGACTTTACCCGGCCGAGCTGGAGGATCAATTGCTGCAGCTGGAAATCGAATATACCGACAAAGGCATGAAAGGCTATTACAATTCCCGCATGCAGATGGGAACGGATTGCGCCTATTCGGATTACCGGTTTTTGACGGAAAGCTTAAATTACGCCGCCCTTTGGACTCCGGGCAAAAAACAAGGACTTTTGTATGCTTTTCCTTCCGGCGGAGAAGCCAAATTCATTACGGAATTTGATACGCTTTATCCCGGGAAAAATCAATATGATGATTATTACGGGTATTATGCCGACGGACTTCTTTACGGCCTGAAGGGCAAATATGGCGTTACCCATGTCGAAAATCGGAGCAACGGGAAATTATACGATACGCTTTATGCCCATCCCACCGGGTCCTGGTTCACCTTCACAGCAAACGGGAAATTTGGCCTCACCGATGGAAAAGCGGTCATCCCGGCTGTGTTTGACGATACGGTGCGTTTTGAAACAAGCCGCCTCACGGCCCGGCATGGAAACCTGTGGTTTACCCAGGGTTTTGTGCGCAACGGCGAAACATTCTACTACGATTCAAACGGGCAAGAACATGTTTCGCAGGGCAATTTCGACAGCAAAATGTTCGGCAAGAAACAATTCGGCCTGGTGGAATACAAGCAGATGAAGCCTACCGAATTCATTACCCTCGTGGAACCGGTTTACAGCTACATTGAGCCGATCCTTTACGATTACACCTACATTGCAAAAAATAAAAAAGGAAAATCCGGTTTGATCGACCTCTATGGCGATACGCTGATCCCTTTTGAATATGATTGGGTGATGAGCTTTAGCTCGGCCAGCAAAACCCTGGAATACCACAATGTCGGCCGCCTGTTTGAAGTGCGCAAAGGTAAAAAAGGCGCACTGTACAGTACACAATATGGCTGGCTGACGGCCCTGGATGAACAAACCTTTGATTTTTCGGATAAGTACGATATGTTTGGGATTGAAATTGTAAAAAAATCGGGCGACAAGCAGTATTACGGGCTCAATGCCATCGACGGGAAGGTGCTGCTGGAACCCGTTTACGAAAGCCCGGCCGCGATGCAGCTCGCCTATACGTATTTTGACAATATGCTCCTGGGCCGCAAAGGTTTTGATACCTACATGGCCATGCAGGATAACAAACGCGACATCCAAAAGAAAACGACCAGCTATCACCGCTTCGATTTTGTGGACGAGCGCTATGCGTATCGCCTGAACTGCAACACGAACAAAATGGAGCAATACGATTTGCTGCACCTCAAACGCGTCAGCGCCATGTCGCCGGAGGAATTTGCACGCCTGCACCGGTATAACCTGCGGGTGGAAGGCGGCCAGTATGTGCTCGAATACCACGACCCGATGAAAGACGAAAACGAGGTGCAGATCGTGCGGCTGGATGCCATTGATTTTGTGATGATCGACGGGAGTATTTTCCTGGTGGGTAAAAAGGGCAAGGTCTGGAACAAATATTATGTCGAAGACGGCGGGCTCTATGATTTTGAAAGCTTTTTCTACAAAGTGCTTGTCGATAGCCGTTTCCTGCGCGTAACTTCCAGCGCCGGTCTGCATTGAAAAAGAATGTGCTAATGTGCTAATGGAATATAATTAATAAATTAGCACATTAGCACATTAAGATGATTTTACGTGTTGCACGCCATACCGCACAGCTGGTAGAAATGACCCGTTTTTATACGGAGGTGCTCGGTTTTGAGTGTCTCGGAGCGTTTAAAAACCACGCCGGGTATGATGGGGTGATGCTGGGGCATAAAGGTTTGGGCTGGCACCTGGAATTTACGCAAAACGAACGAACGGTCAAACACCGGACAGATCCGGACGACTTGCTGGTTTTTTATCCTGCCACACTGGAAGCCTATCATGAAATACTGGAGCGGCTGAAAAAGCATAAAATCAGGCAAATCCAGCCCGAAAATCCATATTGGCTGGAAAACGGGATAGTCATCAACGACCCGGATCAGTTTAAGGTCGTCATTTCCCCAGTGATGATCCGTCTTAAAGCTTAAGCAGTAAAACCAACAGGTTGATCAAAACCATAATTGAGATCATCGTGCGTTGAAACGTGCGTATGTCGTCCATAAGTTCGGGTAATAAGGTGAGTGAAATTAAAAAAAGGAAATGATTTTTCCAAATTTTCAGGCAGGAATTTTTTCACCAATACCCCGAAAGTGAATAAAAAGCCGGCTTCCGGAAAAACCGGCTTGCGTGAAAGAAGGGACGAAAATCAGATTTTCGCCAGCGCCTGTTCGATATCCGCAATGATATCGCCGTAATATTCTACGCCTACCGAGAGGCGGACCAGTTTTTCCGTAATGTTCAGCGCGGATTTGAATTCCGGCGCCACATCAATGTGCGTCATCGTGCACGGGTGCTCCGCGAGGCTTTCCGTGCTGCCCAGCGAAACCGCCAGTTTGATCAGCTTGAGGTTGTTCAGGAAAGTAAAGGCTTCTTTTTCGCCGCCCTTGACATCAAAGGAGATCATCGCGCCGGACGACAAATACTGGCGGGCGTAAATTTCCTTTTCGATTGGAGTGCCTGTTTCCGGGATCAGCCCGAGGAAATAAACCCGCTCTACCTTCGGGTGATTCTTGAGGTAATTGGCCACCTGGACAGCATTTTTGGCTTGCTCTTCCATGCGTACTTTCAGCGTTTCAAGGCTGCGCATCAATAACCAGCCGGTCCAGGGGCCGCACATATTGCCGAGGAAAGTACGCAATCCCTTGATCCTGACCATAAGCGCTTTCGAGCCGAGGCAGGCGCCTGCGATCACGTCCGAATGCCCGCCGATGTATTTCGTAGCGGAATACAGCACCAGGTCGGCACCGTGTTTCAGCGGGTGCTGCCAGAGCGGCCCCATATACGTATTGTCCACCGAAAGTACGATCTGTTTGCCTTCCTGTGTAAAATGTTCCTTGATTTTAGCGCAAAGCTCAATGTCGATCAGCGCGTTCGTCGGGTTGGCCGGCGTTTCGATGTGGATCATCGCCAGGCGTGCGCCCAGCCCGCTGTCTTCGATGCGTTTGATGATTTCTTCCTTGCTTTCACCTGCCAGGAAACCAATGGAATGAATGCCCAGCTTTTTCAGGAAATGATTGATGAAATGATCGGTCCCGCCATATACCGGGCGGCTGTAAAGCAATAAATCGCCCGGCTCCAGGAATTCAAGCATTGCCGTTGAAATGGCCGACATCCCGCTTTCAAAAACCGCGCAGTCTTCGGCTTCGTCCCACAAACACAAGCGGTTCTCGAGGATTTCCAGGTCGGGATTGTTGAGACGGCTGTAAATCAGGCCGAGCTCTTCTCCTTCCTGCTGCTCTTTAAGGCCGTAGGCCACTTCAAAAAAGTGTTTTCCCTCTTCCGCTTTGTTGAACACAAAGGTCGAGGTTTGAAAAATCGGGCATTTTACAGCTCCTTCCGACAGGCTCGGCTTATACCCGTGGCTCATCATCAAACTTTCCGGGCGCATTTTCTTAAAATCCATAAGGTTAATTTTTTTTCCTCCCTTGAGGGAGGGCAGGGAGGGTGATTCACTTTCCTCCTTAGGTGATTAATAAATCTGCTTTTAATTCAAATCAAAGAAAAATTTTCTAATATTGTGTTGTGTAAAGAAAATTAATCTTTACATCATTAAAAATTCATTTGTTTATTCTTTTTAAGCGCTAAAAAGCACATGCAAACAGAAAATATGACTCCGCCCCTGGATTCCGTGGACAAGCAAATTATCGCCATTTTGCAGAAAAACGGGAAAATCAACCACAAAGAGCTTGCCGCGCAAATCGGCCTGACGGTCACACCGACTTATGAGCGCGTCAAACGCCTGGAGCAGCGCGGCATTATTCTCGGCTACGAAGCCCGGGTGGACAAGCAGAAAACCGGCCGCGGCCTGAAAGTGATGTGCCAGCTATCACTGAAATCGCATGCGAAGGAACTGCTTGAGAATTTTGAAGCGGCCATTGTGCGCCTGGAAGAGGTGAGCGCCTGTTACCATATCGCCGGAAATTACGATTATTTGCTGCACATCGAGGTTTCGGGCATGGATGCCTATTCGAACTTCCTGCAAGAAAAACTGGCCACGATTCCCCACATCAGCAATGTAAAGAGCATGTTCGTGATGAAAAACCTCAAGGAAAGCTGAGTGATCGGGTCATGTGTGTTTTTTGTTATATTTGCCTGTATTTAATTGGGGTAGTATGCAAAGAACAATGTTGATCAGTTTGTATGTGTTTATGGTATTTTCCGGGGGATTGCTGATGGGCAATGAGTTGTTGGTTTCCAAAATCATCGCCACTTCTTTCGGAAATTCGATCCAATCCTGGGCCATTTTACTCTCCGTGACCCTGATTTCACTCGCAGGAGGTTATTATTTAGGCGGGGCAGTGCTTAAAAATCGCGATCGCGTATATACCAAAGCCCTCCTGATCAATGGGTTATTGCTTCTTTTCCAGTTTTTGCTCACCATCCTGGCCAAAAATTTTTCCGGGCCCTTCCTGGCTATGGGTTTTACGACCGGTATGATCTTATTTACGGTGATGCTGATTTTTCCCCTGGCGCTTTTCCTTGGGGCAAATTCTCCGGTAATTATTGAGCTGATTGCACAGCATTCTTCCCAAAACGGGGGTGAGGTAGCCGGGCGCGTGTATGGAATTTCAACCCTGGGAGGTGTAGCGGCCACATTTATAATCGGCTTAAGCATTTTGCCGCTCCGGGGCGTCCAGTTTACCAACAGCCTTTTGCTGGGAGCAATTGTAATTAACCTGCTGATTCTCCTCGTGGTTTATCTCAACCGGAAAAAGCTTAAAAATTAAAACGTTTCTGGTAGGAAGCGATAAAATTGCTCCGCTGAAAACGGACAACACCCCGGTGTTTTAATTCCAGGATCGAATTATCGTCCTCTAAAACTGTTGCTCCGTTCAAATTCAAGAGATAGCAAAGTTCGCGGCTTAAAGCGTCGTATTTCGATGACTTGCTTGCGACGATCACATACGTAGAATGCGAAGATTCTACTTGTTCACGGCGGATCACAGCGGTTTTTAAGCCTGCCTTTTCCAGTGTTTTTGCGATACTGTTCAGGCAGAACATGCCGTTTGCATCCTTCGAAGTAAAAAAGTTCAGGAAAAGCAAACCGTTTTCGTCCAGCATGGTGTTTAATTTACCGAAAGCTTCCCGGGTGTAAACATTCGAAGGTACGGTTTCACCGATACTCAGGTCGAGGATAATGATTTTGTACTGTTTTTTTGCCGGGGCAGCATTGATAAAATGCCGGGCATCGTCCACGAAAAAATTCATGCGCCTGTCCGGCTTAAGTGAAAAATGATTTTCACAGACTTCGATCATCCGCTCGTCAATTTCCACAATGTCCAGTTTATTTGCCGGATTCTTCAGCAATTCTTTCGGAATGCTCCCGGCGCCAAGTCCTGCAAGCAGCACATTGCCCCGGATGCCGCTTTGACGGATATATTCAGTAATGTCCTTGATGTGGAAAAAATTCCCATTGTCATTGAAGTCGGTGGTCGTTTGTACACTGTTATTTACCATGAGCAATTTGGTCCTGCGTGCAAAATCTTTCAGTACGGCCAGGTTCCCCAGTAAACCATCGTTGTAATATTCTTCTTTTACCACGCTTGGATAAGTATCCCTGAGCTTTTCAAAGCCCTTGCCCAGTGCATAAAAAGCCAGGAGGCAGAAAACAGCCAGGTAAGGCAGCAAGACCTTTTTCACCTGGTAAGTACTGATCAGAAGCAGCGTAAAAACACTTGCCAGCAATGCCATGATAAAAAAGACCTGGCCGACAGCCATTGCAGGAAGAAGCATAAAGCTGAGCAGCAGCATCGAAAGGACACCCGATAAAGTTGAAAGCGTATAGATTACAGAAGCAGATTTACCGGAGCTTGCATTGAACTTTTCGTTATAAATTTTGACGATCAGGGTCGAAATACACCCTAAAAGGAAAAGCGGGGGAAAAATAACACAGCTGACTGACAGGAAAAGAATGCCTACCAGGTCAAACTCCAGCATTGAGCGATTCAGGCCTTTTGAAATAAAAGGTACAAGCAGGATGTTGATACCCAGGAAGAGAAACAGGAAAAACAGTTTGCGCTCACTATTCGCTTTTTTACTGAGCCTGGATCCTGCAAAATAGCCAAAGGCCAGGGCAAGCATCGTAATTCCTAAAATATAAGTCCATATTTCTGATGAGCTTCCGAAATAGGGTTTAAAAAGCAGGGAAGAGCTGATTTCGATACCGGTTACAAGGAATCCCTCCAGGATAATACCGGCCAGGAGCAGGTGTTTTTCGTTCAATTTCATAATCAAAAGCCCAAATTTAAGAACTTTAAATGTTCTTTTTCTACTGTTAAAAATAACAGTTTATTGCCTCGTCGAACAAAATGGCCTTCCCAATGAATATTTTGTCATTTCAAATGAATATGATTCCCAAAATGGAATTTGTTAAAATATAGGCACAATTATCAAAGTGGTAATTTCACCGAAACTAAATCGATTTTTCAATTAACATTTATTGAAAACACGACTAATCGTGTACAAGAGTTAAAAGTTTTTAACATTTGAGTTATAAAAAAAAAGCCTAATTTTGTAAAAAATTGTTTTATCGCAATTAACACTATAGGTATGAATAAATTAAAACTTCTTTCACTCACACTTTTATTAGTGCAATTCTTTATTGGAGGGCTTGGCTTCACTCAAAATGCAGGCTCTGTTAAATTTAAAGGAAAAGGAACTCCCGTCATCCGCAATGGAAGAGAAGTGTACGATGTTTCCGATCGTGTACGTATCATGTCCAAAGAAGAAGAAATGGCTCGTCGCAGCAATGCGGTGGATAAAGGGACGACAACCTGTGCCGGTGCAACGGCTGCCAACGTTTCATTGCAGGATTGTGATGACGTGGGTACAGCAGGTTTCTATACCACAGGAACCAACCTGACAGTAGACAACCTTACTGCCGGTGTAACGGCGCCGACAAACTCCGGGGCAACAGCTGAAGGCTGTGCAGCCACAGCCGGCTACACGACAGCAGGAACCTGGGTACGTCTCAACCCGGCCGCCGGAGTTGAAACACTGACGTTCAGCTTCCAGACAGGAGCTGCAGGAACAGGTAGCCACTCGACTTACATGCAGGTATTCCAGGGAGCGTCTTGCGCAGCTTTGACTGCTTTGACTGACGACTGTATGCCGGTGCTTGAGTTTGACATGGGACTTACTTATGTTCTCCCGGCTTATGTAGATGATATTAACCCGTCACAGGATGTATGGCTTTACCTCTGGGATGATGCCGGAAAAGGATTCGACCTGGATTTTGAAGTAATTGGTTCCGGTCCCGAGCCAACCAACACCACATGTGCAGGAGCTGCTTCAGGCGCTTCAGGAGGATGTAACCTGGGTGCTGCCCCGGCTACATTTACCACTCCAGGTGCTGCAGGCCGTGCCTGTACCGGGGGGAACTGGGGTTCCAATGAAAATACGCTTTATTTCCAGATAACCGCCAGTGCCACCACGGGCTCAATTGATATGGACCAAGTCGTCTGTAATGATGGTACCGCGGGGAATGCCCAGTTCGGGGTCTTTAACAGTTGTGCCTGCGTCGGGACCTATACGGCGGCCTGTTTCCGATCGTGCGCCGTCGGATCGGGTACCATAAGTCTGGCCTCGCTAACCCCCGGCTCGAATTACATACTTGTCGTCGACGGGTTTGCGGGTGACGTCTGCGTCTGGGACTTTATCACCGTTGGGGTTACCCTGCCGGTTGAGTTGCTCAGCCTGAACGCTTCCGTATCCATGGTCGGGAATAAGCTTTCCTGGAAAGTGGCTTCCGAGCGTGATTGTGATAAATACATCCTGCAGCGTTCAACGGACCCGGCCAAAGGCTATGAAACGATTGCTGAGATCAAAGGCCAGGGAACAACAACCCAAGAAGTATCTTACGAATACATTGATGAAGATGCCAGCATGGGCTTGACTTAATTATGTCCTTACGCAGGTTGATTACAATGGTCAGCGTACAGATTTTGCACCGGTTTCCGTGATGAACGAAAACGCAAAAATCGTAGTTGCTCCAAATCCGGTTAACGATATGATGAATCTGAAATTTGCTTCCAAAACAGAAGGTATGGCAAATATCTCCCTCATTGATGCTTCCGGTAAAGTAGTAACAACTTACGATTACTATGCCGGCAAAGGAGTTAACGAGCTCGACATCAACACAGAAAGTCTCAATGCAGGTGTTTACATGGTATTGGTTAAAACAGCCAATGATACCAAGCAAGTTAAAATCGTAAAATAATTTCACTAAAAATAACCTGAAAAGCGCTTTTAATCGAAAGCGCTTTTTATTTTTGTAACAAATAAATAAATCATGAAAAAAACTTTACTTTCAATTTTCACTCTGATTGCGTTAACCAACCTGAACTCACAGGTAATCCTCACAGAAAACTTTTCCGGAAACCCTTTTACGGCAGGATGGACAGTTATTGATGCCGATGCCGATGGCATGCAATGGCAGGTAATGGACATTACAGGCTTCAACACAGGCTTTGATTCCCAGGGCGGGGTAGCTTTGTCAGCATCACTTTTGCCGGGGCAACCGAACTACACACCGGATAACATGATTATCACACCAAACATTGATTTAACCACAATTACTGCCGGCAACGATGCCCAACTTACATTTAAAGTCGGTAGCGATATGTCTACGGCAAGCGGAAGCTACCAGGAACATATCAGCGTATATGCGGTAACAGGCACAACCTTAGCGGAAATCCTGGCTGCAACGCCGGTTCTTTCCGAAACATTGACTGCCGGACGTACGATGTTGACTTATACAGTTAACCTCGATGCCTTTGCCGGGACAACAATTAAATTGGTATTCCGTCACCACAACTGTACCGATGAATCTGCCATCTTTTTGGATGACGTCTTGGTTCAGGGTGTTGCCGAAACAGTTATCACATTGCAGTGTGGCGCGCAACAATCCATGACTTATACAGCTGACGGAAACCAGCTTCCTGATGTGACGGCTTCTGCAACTGCTTCCACGACTTGTGCAGGAGGTGCGGTAACGTTGACACAATCTCCGTTGGCCGGAACAGTTATGACAAACGGAGCAAATACCGTAACGGTTACAGCTACCGATAACTGCGGTAACTCTGAAACATGCACAACGGTGGTTAACTTTTCCAACAACGTTGGTGTAAACGAAAACATAGCTGAGCAAAACAGCATTTACCCGAACCCCGCAACAGGAAAACTGAACATCAGCGGAACGGTAAAAGGGATTACTGTATTTGACCTGAGCGGTAAAGTCGAATTTGCAGCCCTCAACCCGGGCAACACGATTGATATTTCTTCCTTAAGCCCTGGGGTTTACCTGGTAGAAGTCCAATATGCAAACGACACTGTTTCCCGAAGCAAATTACACAAAAAATAAAGAATTTAAAAGAAAGTCAGGCAAGCACCTGACTTTCTTTTTTTAGTGGAATTCCGTATATGAAGATGAATAAATTATGCCTGGCCATTTCTTTGCTGAGCGGCGCAGCCATTATGGCAATTGAAGTTTCCATGGCCAAACTGTTTGAACCAAAGGTCGGATACTCCATCACGCTGTGGTCGTCCATCATTGCGTTTACGATGCTGGGCCTGGCCCTGGGGTATTACCTGAGCCCCAAATTTGCCCGTTTCAGCAAATACAAAGTGGCGCTGCCTTTGCTTGTCAGTTTGGTGCTCAGTTTTCTTAGCCCGTATTTATTTGAGATCTTGTCCGGAATGTTTGAATCCATGGGGGTAAAAATGGTCATCTTTCTTTGTTCCTTTTTCCTGCTTGTACCTAATCTTTTATTCCTGGGCTCGGTTTCACCAAGCCTGATCGGGATGATCAATGAACAGGCGGAAACTTCAGGTAAAAGCGCCGGGACGATTTTTTCCGTTTCAACGGCAGGCGGTATTCTGGCTTGCCTGATTTTTGGCTTATACACCCTGCCTTACCTGGGGATCAGCTTTAGTTTTGTCCTGGTTTCCCTGTTGCTCCTTGTGGGTTTGTTACTGGTTTTATTGTTAAACGCTTCATCCGGGTCAAATGAGTAAAAAAACGACAAACAAGGGGGCTAAAACAGTTGAAACACCTAAGGTACCAAGCCTGTTGGCGCCAGATATCCGTACCATATTGCTGATTGCGTTAATTGAAGGCTTTTCACTCATTTTTGTGGAAATCCTCAGCGCCAAAATTCTAAACGCCTATTTCGGTTCATCCATGAAAGTATGGGCTGTGGTTTTATCCCTTACCCTGTTATTTCTTGCCCTGGGGTATTTTTATGGCGGAAAGCTGGCCAATGAAAACCGCTTGCGGAACCTTTCGCGGGTCCTGGTGCTTTCTTCCCTGGCGGTGTGCCTCACCCTGATTTTTTCCAATGGCTTGTTCGGGATAGTTGCCGGCACGGAGTTTTTCACGGCTTTAATTGTTACGGCGGTTTTCCTCCTCGGGCCGCAGTTGTTCCTTTTCGGGTGTATTTCGCCGCTGCTGGTGCATTTATTCAATGACAAGAAGCAGGATGTGGTTTACAGCTCCGGCCGGGTGTATTTCGTGTCAACGGCCGGCGGGATTTTCGGGGCTTTGTTGCTGGGTTACTTTTTTCTGGATGCCTTCGGGATCAGCATGAATTATATCCTGGTTTCCCTGCTGCTTTTTGGGGCCGTGTATCTTTTGCATGGCAAATTGAACCGGTCAACCGGGATTTTACTGGCAGCACTCGTATTTATGAACGTGATTTCCTATAACCGCATCAACCAGGAAAGTGAGGGCGGGATGACCGTAGTGTATGAAAGCGAAGGGATCATGGGCCAGATCAAAGTGATCGATACACCGCTCGACGCCAAATTTTCAGTCCGCTCCCTGATGATCAATGGCATCAACCAGTCGAAAATTATGAATATCCCGGAAGCTTATACCTTTTGGAACTACCCGCACCTGATCAATTTCTTTGCCCGGATTCAGCCAGCGGAGAGCAAAACACTTGTTTTAGGACTGGGCGGCGGCTCTGTTGTCAAAGAGCTCAATTCCAAATTTAAGAGCATCGACGTGGTAGAGCTTGATAAGCGCATCATCAGGGTAGCCACGGAATATTTTTACCTGGGGTCGAACAAACTGAATTTTTTTAACGACGATGCCCGTACTTATATTCATGCCTGCAGGAAAAAATACGATTTGGTCGTATATGACCTGCTGACCGGAGAAACGCAGCCCAATTATGTATTTACACGGGACGCGCTGGCCGAAATTAAAAAAATACTCAACCCGGATGCCCATGTGATCGTGAATTACCAGGCAAATGTAGAAGCAGAAGGCGACCTGGCTTTCCGGACCTTATATAAAACGTTCAAAGATGCCGGCTTTACCGTAAACTTCAAAAGCCAGAAACAGAAACATTTCGGTGATATCGTTTTTGTGCTTTCGAAGGGAAAGCCGGATTACAGTAAAATAACGCTGGCCGATCTGAATGAGTGCTGCCGCCGGGCAAAAAATATGCAAAACATCGAAAAGGACAATATCAGCGCTTTTGTGCCCGATCTCACGGGGATTGAAGTATTGACGGATGGTAAGCCGCGCCTCGAGTTGCTCAACAGCACAGCGATCTATGAATGGAGGCATTCCATGCGCCAGTCGGTTTCCAACCAGATGCTCGGCCAGGGACGCAGCCTGTTCCGCTAAAGTCCGGCTAAAATTTGTTCCACCACAGCGGGGAGGTGTTTCATTTCCAGCTCGTGGATCTTCTCGCGGATACTTTCCAGGCTTTCGCTATCTCCGAGCACGCAGCTGAATTGCGCAATGATCTCCCCGCGGTCGTATTCCGGGTCGACAAAATGTATGCTGATGCCGGTGGATGTTTCGCGGTTTTCCAATACGGCCTGGTGCACGAAATTGCCATACATGCCCGCCCCGCCGTATTTCGGCAGGAGGGAAGGGTGGATGTTGATGATGCGTTTCGGGTAGGTTTCCACCAGGTCGACCGGGATTTTGCGCAGGAAACCGGCCAGGACGATCGCATCGACCCCCGCTTTTTGGCAAAGTGCCGCCAGGAAACCCGGCTGCTCTACTTCGGCGTTGCTGCAAAGCTGCACTTCGTGGTTCCGTTTGCGGGCTTCGGTCACAATGGGCGCGTCGGCTTTGTTACTGAGCACAAAGGCGATTTCCACCTGTTTATGCCCTTCGAAATAACGGCTTAAGTTCAGGGCATTGGAGCCTGTGCCCGAGGCAAAAACGGCGATTTTTTTGCGGTTCATGGCGCAAAGTTACGCAACTAATCGTGAAAAATGCCCGCCAAAAGCGAAAAAACAGGGCATAAATGCAGGAAAAAAACAGGGCGCCAAGGTTAATTTTTTTTTCCGGCTACTGCGGCACCTGCGCCTGAAGGCCAACAATAGCAGCAGACGAGAAAAATTGCGCACTATGACCGCATAGGGCCGGGGGAAGATAATTCGGAAAATATTTTGTTTTTTCAAACGAATGTTTTTTCTTTGCAGGCTGAATTACTAATTAAAAAAAATTAAAAATGTCTGATATCAAATCAAAAGTTATCGCAATTATCGTAGATAAATTGGGAGTTGAAGAGAGTGAAGTAACTAACGAAGCAAGCTTCACGAATGACCTTGGAGCTGACTCTTTGGATACAGTAGAATTGATTATGGAATTCGAAAAAGAATTCAATATTGCAATTCCGGACGATCAAGCTGAAACAATCCAAACTGTTGGTGACGCTGTATCTTACATCGAGAAAAACGCTAACTAAGAGTTACAAACTTATTTTTTTAACAAAGGTTTCTTTATGGAATTAAAGCGTGTTGTTGTGACGGGTATGGGTGCGCTGACGCCTATCGGTAATACACTCCAGGAATACTGGGATGGATTGATCAGCGGGAAAAGCGGTGCGGCTCCTATCCGGCAATTTGATGCTTCTTTGTTTAAAACACAATTTGCCTGCGAGCTCAAGGACTTCAATGTAGAAGATTTCATTGACAAAAAAGAAGCACGTAAATTGGATCAATTTGCCCAATATGCTATGGTTTCTGCATCAGAAGCCATGGCAGATTCGGGATTGATGGAGTCCCATCCGAATTTAGACCGGATTGGCGTCATCTGGGGATCCGGGATCGGAGGTTTAAAAACATTCCAGGACGAATCCCAAAACTTTTTTGCCGGCGACGGTACCCCTCGTTTTAACCCCTTCTTCATTCCGAAAATGATCGCTGATATCGCCGCAGGGCATATCTCCATTAAATTCGGGCTGCGCGGACCGAACTATGTAACGGTTTCCGCCTGCGCATCTTCGACCAATGCGATTATCGACTCCTTCAACCTGATCCGTTTGGGCAAGGCTGACGCAATCGTGACCGGTGGTTCCGAAGCCTGTGTGAATGAAATGGGAATGGGTGGCTTCAACGCCCTCAAAGCGCTTTCCACGCGCAACGATTCCCCGGAAACAGCTTCCCGCCCTTTTGACCTTGACCGCGACGGTTTTGTGCTCGGTGAAGGGTCAGGCGCACTGATTCTGGAGGAATACGAACATGCCGTTAAACGCGGCGCAAAAATTTATGCCGAAGTGGCCGGCGGCGGAATGTCCGGAGATGCTTACCACATGACAGCGCCCCACCCGGAAGGGATCGGAGCACGCAACGTGATGGTGGCAGCCCTCGAAGACGCCGAAATGAAACCGGAAGAAGTGGACTACGTGAACGTACACGGAACCTCCACTCCATTAGGCGACATCGCCGAAAGCAAAGCCATTCTGCAGGTTTTCGGGGATCATGCTTATAAGCTGAATATCAGCTCCACCAAATCGATGACCGGCCACCTCCTCGGAGCGGCAGGCGCCATTGAGGCGATTGCCTGTATTTTATCTGTAAAACACGACATTGTCCCTCCGACAATCAACCATTTTACGGATGATCCGGAGCTGGACAATAAGCTTAATTTTACCTTCAACAAAGCTCAGCAGCGCACCGTAAATGTAGCTCTCTCGAACACTTTCGGTTTCGGAGGCCACAATACCTCGGTGATAGTGAAAAAATTCAAAGGGTAGCAGTTGTTTAAACGATTTTTTAAGAAAGAAGAGCCTCGTTCGAAAGATGAACTCGAACTGATCTCTTTTGTCCTTAAAAAGTTCGCCTACCGCCCGCAGAATACCTCGTATTTTTTTGAAGCCCTGACACATCGTTCCCTGTCTAACCAGGACGATATTGCCTATTCCAACGAAAGGCTCGAATACCTGGGCGATGCCATACTCGATGCCGTGATCGCCGAATTGCTCTACCTGCGTTTCCCGAATGAAGACGAAGGCTACCTGACCAAGATCAAATCCAAGGTCGTGAGCCGTAAAACATTGTCGGAGATCGGCGAGGCGCTCGACCTGAAATCCGTGATCCGTTACCACAAAGGCCGTACGATCAACATTTCGACCCTCGAAGGCAATGCTTTCGAAGCTTTGATCGGCGCCATTTACCTCGATGGTGGCTTTGAGGCGGTGAAAAAAACCATCAACCACCACATTTTCCGCAAATACGCCGATCTGAACAAAATCCTCGAAGAAGAGATCGATTTTAAGTCCCGGCTCGTTATTTGGTGCCAGAAATCGCGCCTGCAGCTTGAGTTTGTTGTCTTGAAGGAAGAAAACATCCAGGGGAACTGGCAGTACGAAATCGAGGTTTACATCAACGAAAAGGCCTACGGCCGAGGGATTGGTAACTCCAAGAAAGGCGCCGAGCAGGCTGCATCCAAGGAAACGCTTATCCTCGTGGGTGAAATTGATTAATGTGTTAATTTAGTTATATGCTAATATGCTAATATGCTAATATGCTAATATGCTAATATGCTAATATTTTTTTCAATTAGCACATTAAGTCATTAGCATATTAACACATTAAAAGTTAGGTCAGCAAGGCGAAAATTTCCTGTTTTTTACGTTTCGATATCGGGATCAGCGTCCCGTCGGTCATTACGAGGTAACCCCCGTCCGACTTCACGCATTTGGCAATGTATTTGCGATTCACCAGGTACGAATTGTGCACCCGGATAAACTGGTTTTCGCTGAGCTGAGCTTCAAATTCCTTCAGGGTTTTTGAAACCAGCATGCGGCTGCCGTCCTTGAGGTTGAAGCGCGTATAGTTCGAATCGCTTTCAATGTGGATAATGAGGTCCATGTCAAGCAATTTGAAGCCTTCGCTGGTGGGAATAGGCAGTTTAACGGCTTCACGAGATTGAACAAAACGCGACATGTCCCGGAAGGCCTTTTCCTTGAGCAGTATGGTCGAAACTTTGCTGACGGTTTTCACGAGGTCGAGGGCATCGATAGGTTTCAGGATATAATCCACGGCATTGGCCTTGAAAGCCTGGATGGCGTATTCATCATAGGCCGTGGTAAACACGAACTTGTAATCGATGTGTCGGGTTTTCTCCACGACGTTGAAACCGCTTCCCGAAGGCATCTCGATGTCCAGGAAAACGAGATCGGGCTGCTGTTCTTCGATCAAAGCCACGGCATCATCCACACAATCGGCGCTTCCGGCCAGGTAAATGTCGGGACAGTGTTTTTCCAGCAGGATGCTCAGTGAGCGGATGGAATTGCTTTCGTCGTCAATGATGACTGTTTTTATTTTCATTTCGTTCGTGTTTTAGCGGGAATATGGCCACTACCCGGGTGCCGAGGGGCCGATTGTGTTCGTCAAAAAGATCGGTGATTTCCAGCTCGAATTTGTCGGAATACAATTTCCGGAACAATTTGATGCGTTCGCGGGTAAGCTGGATGGCTGCCGATTTGTGTTCTTTTTTCTTACTTTCCTTAATCTTCTGGGCAGCTTCCCGCCCGATGCCGTTGTCAGTGACTTCGCAGTAAATCAGGTCATCTTCGCGCCGGATCTCAATGCTGAGCTGTCCTTTTTCGCCTGTTTTCGGAAGGAGCCCGTGCAGGATCGCATTCTCTACGAAAGGCTGGAGGATCATGACAGGTACCTGCTGCTGCTGCGGATCAACACCGGAGCCGGTTTCGATGCTGTAACTGAATTTATCCCCGCAGCGCATTTGTTCCAGCTCGATGTAATTGGCTAAAAAATCCAGCTCTTCCTCCAGCAGCACAAAGTCGTTTTTGGACATGCTGATGATTTTGCGGAGCAGTTTGGAGAATTTGCCCAGGTAGAAATAGGCTGAATCGTTTTCCAGCGCCAGGATGTAGCCCTGGATCGAATTGATCGCATTGAACATAAAATGCGGGTTCATCTGGGCGCGGATGATATTGGCCTGCAGCTTGGCCACTTCCGAAGCCACCTGGTGTTTTTTTTTCTGTTTCCGGAAGACATTGCGGATCAGGAGAAAAGCAACTCCGAGGATGAGCAGCATGAAAGGGATGATAAACCAGGGATTTTGCCAGAATTGCGGGTGGACATCCACATCCAGGCGGATCACATTGGATTTCTGGCCTGAATTTTTGAGCTCGGCATAAATCTCGACGGTATATTTCCCAGGGGAAAGGTTGGTAATCGTCAGCTCTTCGCCGTTCAGCGGGTTCCATTTTTTGCTGAGCCCCAGGATGCGGTAGAAATAGCTTTTATCGTCCTGGTTGGAAAAAGTAGTCAGTGAAAAATGCAGGCGCAATAGTTTGTCAGCTCCATAAGTAAACGCCACGGAACTGTCGCTGGGAGTGAAACGCTGTTTATTGAGCCAGATTTCCTCCATGTGGAGGGGGTAAAAACCTGTTTTCCGGTGTATTTTTTCCGGGTTGATCTTCATCAGGCCATCGAAGGATGACACCCAGATTTCCCCGTTTTTTTCAGCCAGGAAAAAATTGTCAATATTGAGGCAGTCCGGGCCTGCGATCCGTTGCACTATGTAGCGGCCTTCGCTTTCCGTGATCCGTGTAATGCCGTGGGAGGTAGCCAGCCAGATGCGTTCTTTCCGGTCGACCAGGATGCTGTTGATGTGGTTGCTCGTGAGCCCGTCCTTGATGGTGAGCCAGGTCGTGTCCTTTTGGCCGATAATGAACAAGCCGTCGCCATAGGTACCGGCGAGCATTTTTCCTTTTTTATAAGCCGCCAGGCAGGAGAGGTCCGACAGCGGAAGCTTAATCCTTCTTTTGGGACTGCCGCTTTTCGCCGGGAGGATGTACAATTGATCCCCGCCTCCTGCCAGTAAGTCGCCCTGTTCGGTTTCCAGCACGGAAAAATGCCGGATGCCGCTCAGCTCTTTTTCCCGGAAAGGATACAGTTTCCCGTTTTTAAGATGACTGACGCCCTGGTCATAGCTGCTGCAAACTAGCAGTGAACCGTCGCGGCGCTTGAAAATCCGCGTGCAGGGCAGTTCCGAAAGCTGTTTCACCTGTAAGGTTTTACGGTTGAGTAAAAAGAGCCCGTTTTCACTGGTGAAGGCAATATTTCCCTTTTCATCGAACTGCATGGCGACAATATTGTAAATGTTGTGGCTTTGCCTGTAAGGCGTCCGGTAGATGATCTTTTCCTTTTGGCCGGGTTTCCAGAGGCCTGCATCACCGTTGAAGTGGCCAATTAATATGGAATCGTGGCAAAAAATAAACTGGCTTACCTCGCTTTGAAAATGGTCCCTGAAATGATATTCCATATGCGGTTTGAACGGAATGTAGCCTAATCCCTTGTCCATCGCCAGCCAAAGCCCTCCGTAGCGGTCCTGGATCGCCTCATAAATCTGGTAATCGCTGAAATGGTATTCCCGGATGATCGCCAAATCCTTCAGATCAATTTGATAGAGGCCGTCCTTGGTGTCCCTTAACCAAAGGGTTTGCTGCCATCCTTCGTAAACCCCGTGAATGAAAAAAGGCATGATTTTTTTCCGGAGCTGCCCATTGGCCTGCAGGTGAAAAAAATGGTTGGAAAAAGCATGATAGGAAGCTTCTGGCGTTGAGAGTGTGGTATGGAAGGCCATGCGTGCTTCAAAGGGGAAACGCCATAGTTTACCGCTTTGGAGGTTTTGAACGAGGATCAGGATGGAATCATTGTCGCGCCCGGGGAAGACTTTCCACTGCATTTCTTCCCGGTTTTTAGGGTTGCGGTAAATCACCGAGAAATTGTTGCCTCTTGATTCTGACAATAATTTCCATTTTCCCCTGATGCGTTGAAAAAGCAGGTTTCTCCGGGGCATCATGAAATCCAGCACCACTTTATTTTTGCCTATGGGATAGAGGCGGTGCAGTGTTCCGGGCTCCTTGTGAAATTTGTTGTAGGCCGTCAGCGGGCTTAATTTTTCGTTTTCGTAACAATAGATGTTTCCCATCATCTGGAACCACACCTGGCCGTTTTTGTAGGCTTTCATCCAGGAGATCAGCTTCAGGTTGGTGCCGTCAATACTGGAAATATTTTTAAAGCGCTTCCCGTCATAGACCGTGAGGCCCATGGAAGTGCCGAGCAGCAGTTTCCCGTTGCGGTCGAAGCTATATGCGGTAACATTCCGGTTGGGAAGGCCGTCTTGTTCCGTGAAAAGTTTTACCAGGTGGTTTTGTCCGAGAACCGGCACGCCAAGACAGGCAAGCAAAGCAACAAAGAGGTATTTCAAAGCACAGTCCACTCCGGTTTTCAAATCAGGGCTTTAAATTACTTAAAAAAGCGTTCGCCGGGCAGATTTAATCCGCGGAAGACTTTTCCGGCTGATTAAACGGGCCATGTGGGTGAGCAAGTGTTTTGCCCTTTCTTTTCACGGATTTGAACGTAAGGTAGCAGCTGTTGACTGACTGACGCGGTTTTTAGCCCGGAAAAATTTAAATTTGCCGCATCACCATTCAACTGATCATATGAAAACAGCCTTATTTTTTATCCTGATTTTTTGTTGTGCCTGGATACAGGGCCAGGAGAGCTATAGTTTTCCGGGGCAAAGCCGTTTCCTGGAGCTCCCGGGAAACAGTTTCCTGGTCTACCGCTTTGCGGGTTCCACGACTTACCTGCAGGAAATCGATGAAGATGGCTCGCTGCTCTGGGAGGATTCGGTGGCTTTCCAGGCGGGCGACAGTGCGGTTTACCTGAATTCCCTGCTGCGTTTCGAGGGGACAACTGATTTTCTGCTGATCATGCGTAAAAGCTTACACAATATCCTGCCGGAAGAAAGCGATTACCTGTTCCAGTTTACCCGTTTTTCATTGAGCAACCACAACCAGCAGCACCGGCTGGACAGCCTCACCCTGCGCAAGCTTCATGCTTTCCCGATGCAGGATACGACGATTTGCGTGCTGCATTACAAAAATACTTCACCCTTGTCGGTTTACCGTGAGCTTGAGAGTTATGCCATTGACCGCAACCTGGCCGTAACGCTGATCGCACCGCAGGATTCGATGCGGATCGTGGATGACCAGATGTATGAGCCTTTCTTTTTCCAGGAAGCCGATACGATCCACCAGCTGTTCACAACCACGGACAGCCTGCTCACGAAGCGCTGGCTGCCGGATATGAGCGATCTGAGCCCGGGGCAGGACTATGCTTCGGCTTACAGGCTCCCGGGCGATTATTTTAACGTGTATAATTTCTACCGGCCGCTTTCACCGGACAGCTTGCTGGTGGTTTCCTACGGGGTTGATATGGGTTCGTTTGACCTGCATTGGTTCTTCGGCTGGTTTGACTACCGGCTGAACGTGCGGCGCAGCGCAACGCTGACATCGTATTTCGGCATCCGGGAAGTGATCTTTGCTAACGATACGATTTATGTGCTGGCCTACAGCCAGGGCGATCTCGACCCGACCCACCGGATTTTGAGCTTCGACCGGGAGTTTAACCTGCTGTGCCAAACGGAATACCTGAGCTTTAACCTTGCTTTAGAGGCGCTGAATGATGCCCCCTACCTGGGAAATTATGCCGGTGGCTGGCATTACGAGGCGATGGATGGCTGCGGACAAGTTTCCCTGCCGGAAAACCCAGTGAAGAAAACGGTGCTTTATCCCAACCCGGTGCGGGAGCGGCTGCGGATTGAACATTCCTTCCCGGGAACGGCGGCCGTCCGTTTGCTGGATTTCAGCGGGAGAGTGGTGCGGGATTTTGGCTGGCAGCCACCAGGCACGGAGCTGGATCTCAAACCGCTGGCCCCGGGCATTTATTTCGTGGAAATATCCTGCGGTGCGGTGCGTGAGCTGCATAAAATCGTGAAGGAATAGTTGAGCGGCTCTGTGGGGGCGCAAAGGGCGCGAGGTCTGCGCAAAGTTCGCAAAGTCGGTTTAGGTCCGCTCACGGGCTGAAAGCATCTTCGATGTGTTCCAGCTCGGTGCGGAAGCTGTTGTGTACAATCGAAATGACATCAAACTGCGTTTCGAGCTGTACGTTGTGTTGCTCAATGTAAAAATTGCTGGCTTTGATGATCTGTTTTTGCTTCGTGCGCGTGACTGCCCGCCAGGGTTCGCCGATCTCGGCCGTTTCCCGCGTTTTGACCTCCACCACAACGAGTTTGTTGTCTTTCTCACAGACCAAATCCAGCTCCAGCTTCCCGCAGCGAAAATTGCTCGCCAGGATGCGGTAGCCTTTGGCCAGTAAAAAGTCGCGGGCGTGGTTTTCGCCGAAAATGCCGAGCTCGAGGTGGGTCATTGGATTGTTAAAAATCATATTAACTCATTATCATCTCTCAACTTGTCAATTTTAATTTCTTTTTCTAAAAATTTATTTCGTTCAGTCATCATTCTCTGTTCCCCCACTATGTATCTTTCAAATAATTCTGGTGAGTCAAGTTCATAACAAAGTTGTTTTATAGGTATTCTTAATTCCTGCCATAACATTATACTTTCTTTTCCACCATATTTCATCAGGTTATACTGCATTTCCTGAATAGTTTCTATAAGTCTGTGAATTGTGCTTCTTGAAATATCGCCTCTTCTTGGCATCCTCTTAGAATTAATTCTGGTCAATTCTAAAACTTCTTCCAAAATTTCTCTTTCAGTCCTAATATTATTACTTGAATCAGCAATATGATCCTTCAATATTTCCATGACTCCAGTTTCCAATTTGGGCCACCACATTTCAAAAACATCATTTAATACTGCCGATTCTAATTTAGATTCGCCACCAGTATTATTTATTGTAGTTAACAATTTTTTAAAGTCCGCTTTATCAAATTTAGTAGCTTGAAAACTAGTTAGTGGACCTGTTAAATCAGTATTATCTAAATTAAATAAAATTGTACACACGTTTGATTTACCAAAATTTTTTGATAATGCGCCTGCTTCGAATAATATCCAAGGTTTATTTATATTGTCTTTGGTTAAACATATGATACCAGCATTTGAACTTTCAAGTTCATTGGCGATTTCGGTTGACCATCTTGTTCCTTTTTCAATATCATTAGGTGTGAAATAAGGTTTGACAAATTGTAATACACCTGGTAACCATATTCTGACCTCTTCCGCAAGTTTCTTACTTAAATCACCACTCCAACTAATAAAAACTTTTGATGCCATGTTTTAGATTATGAATTATTTTGCATATTTTCGTATAGCTTCAACAATACTCTCGGTGTTCCATCTAACGTCAATAACTGAGTGGTCACTAACAGTTTTGGAGATTCTTTCTTGACCCCATGGAATAACACCTATGATAGGAATTTGATTATCTTTAGATGTTAAAACTTCCCAAGCAATCCAATCAGAATGAGAAGCGTACATACCAGAAATAGCCAAGACTACGTCTGAGCTTAAAATTTTTTTCTTTAAAACTTGTTTTATGTATGCCGCATTTTCAGAGTTAATAGGCTCTTCGTGAGTTGCCTCCTTAAATTCAACATTAAAATATCCTCTTTGATTTAATAGATTTCGTAATCTATCTAAATCATCTGGATACTTCCACGAATGGCTAATAAATATTTTATAGTCTTTTGCCATAATTATTTAGTTTAATAGTTTTATTAATTCAGTTTTACTTTTTTCAAAAGTTTCTTTTTCCCAATCTAAAGAAGTGAGCAAAAACTTTTTTTCAAATTCGGTTGATTTTTTTTTGTCTTTAATGGCTAAATGACAATGAGATAAAGTTGCATAAATCCATTTTTTATCATTCCTATTTTCAAAACCCTCTTCCGAAATTACTTCGGTTAATATTTCAATTATTTTTAATCGAGTTTTTTTCGCTTCAAAGTTGTTATAAATAATTTCATCACTATCATTTAACTGAAGGGATTTTATATTTAAACATAAAGCATAATTTTCACCTACGTAATAATCCTCACTTAAATTCCATCCTTTACCATAACTTTCTATGGCTCGATTTAAAAATTCTAAGTCATCATTTAAATGATATAAGCGTTTATAGATTGCCCCAGTTATACCAAGGTTCTCCGGATCATTTG
>CBINGV010000004.1:0-29461 GCA_966250255.1 uncultured Flavobacteriales bacterium
CCGTATAGTGATCGGCTATGCGATTGATGTCCACACCAAACTTGGCTCAGGCTTACTTGAAAAAGCTTATCAGCAATGTTTGATTCATGATTTGCGGAAAGAAGGATTTAAAATTGAATCTGAAAAGAGTATTTCAATTAAATATGATGATCTTGAAATAAAAGACGCTTATCGGATTGATATTCTTGTGAATGACAAATTAGTCGTTGAGTTGAAGTCCGTCGAAGAGTTTTCTGAAAATCATGCGGCACAAGTGCTGACTTACCTGAAATTGGGCGGATATAAGCTGGGTTTGCTTTTAAACTTCCGGGAAAAAGTCTTAAAAATGGAATCAAGCGTATTGTTAATGGGCTATAAATATTCGTGCACTTTGCGTCCTTTCCCCTTTATGCTAACTTAGCAATCTTTGCATCACTTTTTAAACTTTTACTTTGCGAGACTTCGCGAAAACTTAGTAAACTTTGCGTCCAACCTTCCATTAGGCTAATTCATTATTCATCACTGAACACTCTTCATTCCATAAGAATTCCCTACCTTTGTTATATCATGAAACTCACGTTTTCAAAATACCAGGGAACGGGCAATGACTTCATCATGCTCGACAACCGCTCCGGGCAGTACGATGCGCTGAGCCTGGAACAGGTGCGTTTTCTCTGTGACCGTAAATTCGGGATCGGTGCGGATGGCCTGATCAAAATTTCCAAAGACGGCAATACCGCTTTTGAGGTGGATTACTACAATTCAGATGGCTCCAAAAGCTTTTGCGGCAATGGCGCGCGCTGTGCCGTAGCTTTCGCCGGAACACTCGGGATCGAAGTCTCAACAGTTGTTTTTACGGCAATTGATGGCCTGCATGAGGCCGAAAGCCGCGAAGACCTGGTTTATCTCAAAATGGGAAACGTGCATGAAATCCATAGCAAAGACAAAGACTGGGTGCTGGATACCGGCTCGCCGCATTACATCCGCTTTGTGGCGAATTCCCTCGACCTCGATGTCGTGAAAGAAGGCCGTAAAATCCGCTATGCCCCGGAATATAACGAAGTAGGGATCAACGTAAACTTTGTGGAAGTGCTCAGAAATGACGAAATCGAAGTGACAACTTACGAACGCGGTGTGGAAGACGAAACGCTTTCCTGCGGAACCGGGGTCACAGCCGCTGCTTTGGCCTATGCCCGGGAAGAAAAGCGTTTTGGGAAACAAAAAATCCACATCCACACCAAAGGCGGTAAATTGCAGGTTGCTTTTGAGCGCACCGGTGACAGCGATTTCGTGGATATTTACCTCATCGGCCCGGCGCAGCATGTGTTTGACGGACAAATCGAATTGCGTTAAAATGGAACTGGAAATCCGGGATTTGGTTCAGCTGAAAGAAGTGGTTGCGGAATTACTTCCCTTTTTCCGTGAATATCGTGTTATCTTGTTGCATGGACAAATGGGAAGCGGAAAAACAACTTTCGTCCAGGAAGCGCTTCGCCAGCTGGGCGTTGAGCACCCGGAAGGCTCGCCCACCTATGCTTTGGTGAATGTATACGATTCCGAAGCGGAAGGCCGGATCTGTCACCTGGATTTGTACCGCCTGCGCTCCCGGGAAGAAGCTTATGACATCGGCATGGAGGAAATCCTGGATGGCTCGTCGCTTTGTTTCATCGAGTGGCCGGAACAGATCCTGGACTTTTTGGACGGCCCGTACCTTGAGCTGAACCTTTCCGTCCGGGATGATCTCACCCGCCGGGTACAAATCATAAAAAAAACCGCCTGAAGCGGTTTCGTCTTTACTTGCTTTTGTAAACGCTCTTTGCCGGGGCAGCTTTCACGGCTTTTTTCTTCGCCGGGATTTTACTGTTATCTCCCTTTTTAGGAGTTTTGCTTTTACTTGACGGTTGCTTGCTTTCCGGGGTGGATTTTTTAATATCCTGGGCAAAAACGCCGCTTGTCAGAGAAAGGGCACAGGCAAAAAGTGCAAAACGGAATTTGCTTTTCATAGCTTGAATTTTTAAATTTATGAAAAGAAGGCAATTTTAATGCCAGTTAATTTTTACCCTTCAGGGCAACGAGTTTCGAGCGGATGCCCTCGAGCTTGGAGATTACTGCGCTCAAATCCGGCTCTGTTACTGGGGTTTTAGATGATTTCAGGGCTTTTTTTGCGCCTTCGAGTGTAAAGCCTTCCTCCTTCACCAAATGATAAATCTTGTTAAAATTGCCAATATCTTTTGCAGTGTACAGGCGATTGCCTTTGGCATTTTTTTTGCTGGGTTCAAAACCGAATTCTTTCTCCCAAAACCTTATTAATGAGGTGTTTACGTGGAACATTTCAGCAACTTCCCCGATGGAGTAATACAATTTCGTTAACGATTTGATTTCCAGTTCAGTCACAACGCCGATTTTTTATTTTCTAAAATTAATACTATTTTTGCAACCTCAATGAAAAAAATGCACAAAATTCTAATAATTTTTAGCGCTTTGTTTCTTTTTTTTACGGCCTCGTCGTATGCACAAGTCGCGTCTGATTCTACGGCCGTTGTGGCGGATTCGCTCGTAAATGATTCACTCAAAACGGCTTTGGTTCCTTACAAAAATTCGCAGCAGGTAGACCAGATCATTACCTACGCCAAAAAATTCCTCGGAACGCCTTACCGCTATGCGGGCTCAACACCTTCCGGTTTTGATTGCTCCGGTTTTATCTCTTATATCTTCGGTAATTTTGGTTTCCAGCTAGGTCACTCGAGCTATGGCATGGCTGAATTCGGGAAAACGATCAAAATTGCGGATATCCGCCCGGGCGACCTGATGTTTTTCAAAGGCAGCAGCACCAAGTCCACGCGCATCGGCCACGTAGCGATGGTGGTGGAAGTAACCCCGGATGCGATCAAATTCATTCACTCGTCCACATCCCGCGGCGTGGTGATCGATAATTTCAAAACCAGCAAATATTACATCCCGCGCTACATTACCACCAAGCGCCTCGATTATGGGATCACGGACGAAAAGCCGGTAACCGCTCCTCAAAATTCGGGGAAATAAATCATTCCTTTTTTGAAAATAAACTTCTGAGCTTCAGTTGAGAAGTGAATCTGCGCATGCGCACAGCACTACGAATCTTCAAATTTACGAATAGCGGAGCGCACGAATAAAACTAAGAGTTACTTCTCCAGCACATCATTTCCGTTTAAGAGCTCCTGCGCCTGCTGGATCGAAATGCGCTCGCCGAGGAAATACGGGGCAATAAAGGCATCCTGGAAACTGCCCTTGGTTTTGAGCTCTTTCAGGCGGGCATACGCCTCTTCGTAACTGCTGAAAACATCCAGGCTGTAACGGATAAATCCGTCATCCGCTTTGACGATCAGCACCTCGCCGTATTTCGCATACTTGTTGTTCTTAATCACCCGTTTAAATGCACCGATCTGGATGGTATACAGCAAGCCGGTCAGCGGTTCATCACTGTTCATCTTATGGATGTGGCTCGGCTTTTTCTCGACCTTTTTGAAATAAACGATCCGGTTATGCTTCACCTGTTCTTCTTTGGGGAGATCAGCCGGACGCGTTCCCTGCCCGATCACAAAAATGCGGTCGGGGCTCACGCCGCGGGAAACCAGTTCTTTTTTGAGCTGCTGGCCGCGGCGTACGGACAAAGCCTGCGTATCGCTCGAATCCGTTTGCGCATCCGCGTGTCCGTAAATCACCAGTTTGCGCTTCAGATCCCTCAACATGCAATTGGCCATCGAATCCACCACCGGTTTGTAGAGCGGTGAAAGCTGTGAACGTTTGGCCGCGAAGGCAAAAACGGGATAGGTTTCATATTGGCAGCTGAAATGTACCGGTGGCTGCGGACAACCGTCAAAGTCAGGAAGTCCCGGCTCTTTCGGGCACAGGTCCTGCGCATTCGGAATGCCGTCCTTATCCGTATCCAAATCCGCTTGCACGATCAGGCTGTCGCTTTTGACAGGCTTGATCGTGTCTTCCGGAATGACTGTTTCGATGGTTTCAAAATTCCAGTCGGAATGCGTTTTGTGCTGGCCGATGTAATACGATCCCCCGATCGAAATATTGGCAATCAGGCCGTAACGGCTGCTGGAAGGCTGCTTGAAATCAAAATTGTACTGCTGGTTGAAATTGCTCACCAGGCTCACGTCGCCGTGCAGGGCAAAACGATCGCCCAGCTTCAGTTGGGGAGTAAAACCGATGATGAAATTGAACATTTGGTCGGAAAAGGCCTTCTTGCCAGCCATGTCCTGGGTGGTGTCTCCCAAGGCTACGGCATAGCCCATGCCCGCATGTCCGAGCAGGCCGATGCGTTTGGTCCAGTCGCTGTAGCGGAGGATTTTCCCGATGTTCACCACACCCTGGATACCGGAACGGAAATAAAGGGTCTGGAATTTCAGGCTTTCGCTGTAAGTGCCCACGTCGTCATTCTTAAAACGGTCCATCCCGAAATCGATTTTGACTCCGAGCTCATCACGGAACATGTAGCGTACGCCTGCATCCGCGTGGAGCAAACCGAAATAATTGTTGTAATAATCCGGCGAAAGGGCCGAAAAGGGATTGGTGGAGCCTGCGTTCAGGTCAACAGAAAGTTTATTGATCTGTCCGAAAGCAAGAGAATGAAAGCAAAAAAGGGCAGTAGCAACGATTAATTTCATGCTTATAGTCTTTTTGTCCAGTCAAAATGTTGCTGGTGTCTTCCGATATAATACGAAACTCCTCCGGAAAGGTTTAAAATTATTCCATCAAAGCCTTCCCGGTTGCCGGCTGTGTTCATATCAAAGGCAAAAGTCTGGAACAAATGGGCCACCACTAAGAAGTCCAGGTTCACGGCCATGCGCTCGTTGATTTTATATTGGGGAGACAGTCCCAGGGTGAGGTTGATCATGATGTCGGAAAAATCATTTTTCCATTCCACATGACGCAGGGTTTTATCGCTTTGCAGGATCGAAAAGCCCGCACCGGTGTGGAGCAGGAGCCCGAATTTGTCTGTGCGCGATTTGAATTTCAGCAGATTGCCCAGGTTGGTCACCCCCACGAGGCTCGTACGGTAATAAAAAGATTGCATATACAAGCCGGTATCAGCCGGGGAAGGGTTGTCCTTGCTGAATTTAAAACTGTTAAAGCTGAATTCGCCTTTCAAACCGAAACGGTCGTTGAGCATAAAACGCCCGCCGATGCTTGCACATACCGGGTTAAGTGCCTTGGTTTTAAAATCAGGGCTTAGGGGGTAAAGCGCTTTGGTTAAGCCGACATTCGCATCCAGGGAAAGGCGGTTTGAGGGGGAGATGGTCTGGCAAAATGCGTTATAAGCGAAAAAGGAAGAAAAAACTAAAAATCCGAACCTCATCAATCTAAATGTTGAGTTATAAAAATATCATGTTTGAACAAAGATAAATTTTTTTGTTCAATGATTTACGCTAAATGGACAGATTGCCGTGGTGAATATTTGTTTCCGGCTTCTCTTTGAATATTATTTACTACTTTTGTTTAGCTCTGGCATAGCACACTGTTAAAAGAATACAGGCGACAATTAAAACCGGCTTACTAAAAACTCATGCAAAAAATCGCACTTATCACAGGCGTTACAGGTCAGGATGGCGCATACCTGGCAGAATTTTTACTAAACAAAAATTACATTGTTCACGGCATCAAGCGCCGCTCCTCGAGTTTCAATACTGACCGGGTAGATCACCTGTACCAGGACCCGCATATCAGCAGTCAGAACTTCATTTTACATTACGGTGACCTGACGGACTCCACCAACCTCATCCGTCTGATCCAGGAAATCCAACCCGACGAGATTTATAACCTGGCTGCGATGAGTCACGTGCAGGTTTCGTTTGAAATTCCCGAATATACGGCCAATACGGACGGCATCGGTGCTTTGCGCCTGTTGGACGCCATCCGCCTGCTCGGCATGGAGAAAAAGGTGAAATTTTACCAGGCCTCTACCTCCGAGCTTTATGGAAAAGTAACCGAAACACCGCAAAACGAGCACACCCCCTTTTATCCGCGCAGCCCTTATGCCGTAGCTAAACTCTATGCGTATTGGATTACGGTCAACTACCGAGAAGCTTACGGTATTTTTGCCTGTAACGGTATTTTGTTTAACCACGAATCGCCGGTGCGCGGGGAAACCTTTGTTACCCGCAAAATCACCCGGGCTGTGGCGCGTATTGCCTATGGTCTGCAGGATAAGCTTTACCTCGGGAACCTGGACGCACAGCGCGACTGGGGGCATGCGAAGGACTATGTCCGCATGATGTGGATGATTTTACAGGCCGGTCAGCCCGAAGATTGGGTGATTGCCACCGGGAAAACCACTTCGGTCCGCGATTTCCTGGTTCTTGCCTTCCGGGAAGCCGGCATTGAGCTCGAATTCAAGGGCTCCGGGGTCGGGGAAAAAGCCTGCGTGCTTTCCTGCAGAGATCCCCGCTTTCAACTGGAACCGGGAACGGAAGTCGTTTCCATCGATGAACGCTATTTCCGCCCGACAGAAGTTGATTTGCTGATCGGTGACGCGTCCAAAGCCAAAAACAAGCTCGGCTGGGAACCGGAATTCAGCCTGGAGGAGCTGATCACCGAGATGGTGACTTCCGATTTGAGGGAAGTGGAAAAAGAACGCTACATCGGCCAGGGTGGCTTTTCCCTGAAAAATTATTATGAATAAAGATTCCCGTATATACATTGCCGGCCACAAAGGCATGGTTGGATCTGCTTTTTGCCGTCATTTGCAGGCGCAGGGCTATGGGAAACTGCTGCTGCGTACTTCGTCGGAGCTTAACCTGCTGCGCCAGCAGGAAGTGGAGCATTTTTTTGAAAAAGAAAAACCCGAATACGTGATCCTGGCTGCTGCCCGTGTGGGCGGAATCTATGCCAACAATACCTTCCGGGCCGATTTCATTTATGAAAACCTGATGATCCAGAACAACGTGATCCATGCGGCTTATCAAAACGGGGTTAAAAAGCTCCTGTTTCTTGGGAGCTCCTGTATTTACCCGGCCGAAGCCCATCAACCTTTGCGCGAAGACAGCCTGCTGACCGGGGTTCTTGAAAAAACCAACGAACCTTATGCCATTGCTAAAATTGCGGGCATCAAATTGTGTGAAAATTATTACCGCCAATACGGCTCGGATTTTATTTCCGTGATGCCGACCAACCTCTTTGGGCCGAATGACAATTTCGACTTGAAAAAATCACATGTTTTACCGGCCCTGATGCGCAAAATGCACCTCGGGAAATGCCTGATGAATGAAGATTGGGAAGCCCTGGCCGCTGATTTGGGAGGAAGGCTCACCCGCGAAGAAATCCGTGCGGAACTGGCTGCATATGGAATCAAGCAAACTTCCTATTCCGTTGAGATCAGCCTTTGGGGCAACGGATCGGCGCGGCGTGAATTTTTGCACGTAGACGATTTTGCGGCTATGAGCCTTGAGCTTTTTGAAAAGGTAAATGCGGCCCGGTTGTATGACGGCTGGAACAAAACGCACATCAATATCGGTTCCGGGAAAGACCTGAGCATCGCCGAGCTGGCGGCGCTGGTAAAGGAAATAACCGCTTTTGAAGGCAGCCTCACCTGGGATCACAACGGCCTCGATGGCACCCGGCAAAAATTACTCGATATTTCCCTCTTCAAACAGCTAAGCAGCTATGAGCCGATGAAGCTCCGGAATGCCATTCTTAAAAATTACAACGATTACCTGTCTGCATGAAAGAGGAGAACGACATTCAAACCTGGGACCAGGTCATCACACCTGACAGCCCGGTCTTTTCCCTCAAATTGCGCGAGGTGTGGGAATACCGCGATCTGCTCGTATTGCTCGTGAAACGGGATGTGGTGTCCTTTTACAAGCAAACCGTGCTCGGGCCGCTGTGGTTTTTTATCCAGCCGCTGATCATGACTCTGATCTATATGCTGATTTTCGGGACGATTGCCGGGATTGGGACCGATGGTCTGCCGAAAGCCCTGTTTTATATGACCGGGGTGATTTCCTGGAACTATTTTTCAGAATGTTTACTAAAAACGTCCACCATTTTTAAAGACAATGCCCACATCATGGGAAAAGTCTATTTTCCGCGCCTGGTGATGCCCCTGAGTATTATTTCCGGGAACCTCGTGCGCTTTGTGGTGCAATTTATACTGCTGCTGGCCACGATCGTTTATTTTGTATTAATGACCGATTACCAGTACCACGTAACGGTTTACGCCTTGCTTTTGCCTTTCCTGGTTCTTCAGATGGCTTTACTGAGCCTCGGTTTGGGTTTGATCATTACGTCCATCACGACCAAATACCGTGACCTGGCTTACCTGGTGACCTTTGGGGTACAATTGCTAATGTTCGCTACCCCGGTGATTTATCCCTTGAGCGCCGCACCCGAAAACATCCGTCCGCTGATTGCCTACAACCCGCTGACACCGGTGGTGGAAGGGATGCGCGTAGCGGTTTTGGGCAAAGGCCAGCTGGAATTGCTTCCCGTGCTCAGTTCGCTTGGAGTAACGGTCGTGGTGCTTTTTGCCGGCATGATCATTTTTAACAAAGTAGAAAAATCCTTCTCCGATTCGATATGACAAAAGCGATCAAAGTAGAAAATTTATCCAAGCTTTACCAGCTGGGCCAGATCGGGACGGGGACGATTAGCCAGGATTTTCACCGCTGGTATACCCGGATGCGCGGTAAGGAAGATCCTTTCCTGATCATTGGTGAAAAAAACGATCGCACAGCAAAAGGCAGCAACATCATTTACAGCCTCAAAGACATCAATTTTGAGATCAACCAGGGCGAAGCCGTGGGGATCATTGGCAAAAACGGCGCAGGAAAAAGTACCCTGCTGAAAATTTTATCCCGCGTGACCCGCCAGACAAGCGGAAATATTTACCTCAAGGGCCGGATTGCCAGCTTGCTTGAAGTCGGGACCGGCTTTCACCCGGAACTCACCGGTCGCGAAAATATTTTCCTGAACGGCGCCATTCTCGGCATGCGCAAAACGGAAATCAACCGGAAACTGGACGAAATTATTGATTTCAGCGGCGTTGAGCGCTACATCGATACCCCGGTAAAGCGCTATTCTTCGGGTATGTATGTCCGCCTGGCCTTTGCCGTAGCCGCTCACCTGGACTCTGAGATTCTTGTTGTAGATGAGGTATTGGCGGTAGGTGACTTTGAATTCCAGAAAAAATGCCTCGGAAAAATGGGCGATGTTTCCCGCCAGGAAGGAAGAACGGTGTTGTTCGTAAGCCACAATATGGGGGCCATTTCCCAGCTGTGCACCTCAATGCTCCTGCTGGAACAGGGCGAGCTGGCTTTGCAGACAAGCAACGTCCGCCAGGCCATCAACCGTTACCTGTCGGATACCAGCGAAGCAATCAAAACCCGGTGGAAAAACCCCGGAAATTTGTTTGAAACCCCTTATTTTAAGCCTGTACAGCTCGAAGCCGTTTCGCTTTCACCTGATCGCAGTGAACGCAGCAGCTTCAGTAATGATCACGACATACGCGTCCAGATTGACTTTGAGGTCAAAAAGCCCGATCCTTCGCTGGAAATTTGCTTTTGGCTCTACAACGACGACGGACAGCTGTTGTTTACCACGACCAATTCCGATACAACACCGGGCGAATGGCCGGAAATCAATCCCGGGGAGAATTCCCTGTTTATGGATATTCCTGCTCGTTTCCTGAATGAAGGCTCCTATATCCTGACCCTTTCGTCTTCCCTGACGATGAAGGAATGGCTGATCCACCCGGAGCAATCCACGGTGAGCGTGCGTTTCAGCATCAAGGGCGGCCTGAGTGATTCACCCACCTGGTTTGAGCGCCGGGATGGCATGCTTGCACCGGTTTTAACATGGAAAAAAGCATGAGTGAAGCGCCCTTGATCAGCATTTGCTCCACGACTTACAACCTGGAGGGCTACATTGCACAAGCGATGGAGAGCTGGCTGGTGCAGGAAACGGGATATAGCTTTGAAATTGTGATCTGCGACGATTGCAGCACGGACAATACCCGGAAGATTATCCGGGAGTTTGAGCAAAAGCATCCCGGGAAGATCCGCCTGATCGAAGCCGCGAAAAACCAGGGTATGCTCCCGAATTTTATTGCTTCGCTGAATGAGGCACGGGGCAAATATATTGCTGTGTGTGACGGTGATGATTATTGGATCGACCCGCATAAATTACAAAAACAAGTCCGTTTCCTGGAAGAGCATCCTGATTTTACGGCCTGTTACACCAATTCCTGGGTGCTCGATGAAAGCAGCGGCGAACAGAAAATTGCCAAAGGGCAAATATGGGATGTGGCAGGATCTGCTGAGTTGCTCCTGCATGATGATTTCCAGAAAGAAAATGTCCCGCTTTCGCCGGGACATATTTCGGGCTTTGTGTTCCGGAACATCCTGCAAAACAAATACCCGGACTGGTTTTATCAAGTAGATGGTGTCACGGATTTCCCACTTTATATGATGCTTTCGAAATACGGGAAAGCGAAATTTATCAATGAGCTTACCAGCGTGTACCGTAACCATCCGAAAAGCTCGTCACTGGTGCATTATCAATTCATGCGGGTGCAGAAAAACCGGGTTTTTATGTACGAAAAAGTAAACGAATACCTGGATTACCGCTACAAAAGCCAGATCCGGGAACTAATCGCTCGGCATTATCTTCGGATCGCTAAATTTCAGCGCAAAAACAAGCATTTTTTCAAAGCAATGGTGGCATTCATGCGTTTATTTTTCTATCACCCGAAATTCGTGTTACAGCGGCTTTCCAAAAACAAAGAATCATGAAAGCAGTGATCATCGGCGGGGGCGCAATCTCGGACTTGTTTCATATTCCGGCGGCACTGGACGTGCTGGGAAGGGAACACGTTTACCTGGCTGAGCCTTCGGAGGAACAGCGGGACAAGATGAAAAAAAAGTATGCCCTGGAGCATGTTGGCGGCGATTACCGTGAATTTTTGTCCGGGGTCCAACTGGCCATTATTGCCACTCCGCCGCATTTGCACCTGGAAATAATCCGCCATTGCCTCGAAGCGGGCGTGCATGTGCTGTGTGAAAAACCCCTGGCGCTCAATTTTACTGAATGCACCCATTTACTGGACCTGCAGCAGAAATCTGCCGTCCAGGTCGGGATGTGTCACACCTACCGTTTTTTTCCGAACCGACAGGAAATCCGCGAGAAAATCCGCAGCGGCTTTTTTGGCGGTCGCTTCGATATTACGATTGAAGAAGGCGAACCGGCTTCCTGGGAGAGTGTTTCAGGTTACAACTTCCGGAAAGAGCTTGTTCCTGGCGGTGTTTTTTTGGATGCCGGCATTCATTCCCTGGATTTTATCCTGTGGTGCCTCGGTAAACCCCGCGTTTTCTCGTATGAAGATGACAGCCTGGGCGGACTCGAAAGCAACCTGCGGCTCAAGATGGAATTTGAACACGGGAAAAGCGCCTTCTTTCGCCTGAGCCGCACCTGTAATTTAGCGAATACCATCCGAATTTTCAGCGACGATAATAAACTGGAAGCCGGGATTTTTGAAATGCTGGATTACCAATTGAACGGACAGCTTAAAGAGGTAACAACAACTCAGAAAACAGACTGGTCAAGCATCGCCGTGATCCAATTAAAGGATTTCATCCATGCCGTTGAAACGGGTGGAGAACCTATGTGCAGTTTGCAGGAGGGCGCCGATGTGATCGGCCTGATTGAACAATGCTATGAGCTCAAACGGCAGCAGCCTTTGCCTAAAAAAGCCCCGCTTCCGGGTACAACCTTTTGAAAATGGGAGAATTGGCACATAAAAAAATATTAGTCACCGGCGGAACGGGTTTTATCGGCAGCCGGCTCGCAGAACGTCTGGTATTGGAAGAACAAGCCGATGTAACGGTTTTGGTCAATAACTGGTCGAAGGCAAGCTGGGTTTCGCGGTTGAATGTTCAGCTCGTACAGGGAAAAATCACGGACCTGGCTTTGCTGGATAAGCTGACTGCCGGGATGGACTATGTTTTTCATTGCGTTGGCGTTGGCGGAACTTATGAAGAAGCCCGTAAGGTAAACGTCGACGGGACCAAGGCCGTGCTCGAAGCCAGTGAAAAAAACAAGGTGAAACGCCTGGTTTATCTGAGCAGTGTGGTAGTAAGCGGGGCACAAATCCCGGAGGGGATGAATGAAACGGTTCCGTACAAGTTTACGGGAAATCCGTATGCCGATACCAAAATCGAAGCAGAGCAGCAGGTGCTGGATTTCAGCCGTGAAAAAAACGTGTCAAGTGCGGTCATTCGCCCGACTTTTGTTTGGGGACCTTGCTCGCCTTACTATACGATTGATGTGGTTCAGCAAATGAAAAGCAATTGTTTTTTGCTTGTTGACGAAGGGCGGGGGCAATGCAATGCCGTACATGTGGACCATGTAGTCGATCTTTGTTTACTGGCTGCCTTGCGGGAAGAAGCAAGCGGGGAAGTATTTCTCGTTACCGACCGCCCGGAAATGAGCTGGGCCCAATTCTGGGGCTTTTATGCCCGGATGCTTGGAAAAAACATACAGGATTTCCCTTCCGTGGATTCGGAAGACAAGCCGGATAAAAAGCGGGCCCTTCAGCGCAAAGGGCAACTGGAAAAACGCCGCCTGGAGCTGACGCAAAAAATCAATCAGCAGGTAGGCAAATCGTCCTTTTATACCAAATATTTCCTGAAAGCGCCGCGCAAGCTGGTCAAAATGGCCATTGCCCGGATTGATCGGAAATATCCCGTGATGGATCCCTGGGATGTTGCAGCCTATGCTTCGACAGGTAAAATCGATGATGGAAAAGCGGAGCGTTTGCTGGGTTTCAGACCGCGCTTTACGGTCGAAGAAGCCATGAAAAATTGCGAAATTTGGTTAAAAGACCAGAATTATTTACCTTAGTCTTCATGCATACCATCATCATCCCTACAGCCAACCGGGCAGCTTTCCTGCTGAAAACGCTGGAGAGTATCGCGCAGCTCAAAACGCCGCGCGCTGAGTTTGAGGTGATTGTGGTGGACAATGGCTCAACAGACAACACAAAAGATATTGTCGGTGATTTCAGCCGGAAAAGCGACCTGGATTTACGTTATGCCTTTGCTCCCGAACCGGGTTTACTCACGGGACGGCATGTCGGCCTGGAAATGGCGCTCGGGGAAAGCCTGACTTTTATTGACGATGACGTGCAGGTGGCCCCAAATTGGCTGGATAGTATCATTTTAACCATGAGCAACCGCCCGGCAATTGATTTGCTGACCGGTCCCAGTATTCCCGAGTATGAAATTGCCCCGCCGGATTGGCTGGAATATTTCTGGACGACTGACGAGAACGGGAAACATTGCGGCTGGCTCAGTTTGATGGATTTCGGGCCTGACATCCGGGAAATTGACCCGCTTTTTGTCTGGGGGCTCAATTTCACCATCCGGAAATCCACCTTGCTGGAATTGAAAGGCTTTCATCCTGATAATATGCCGGAGCATTTACAGAAATACCAGGGAGACGGTGAAACGGGCTTGTCCCTCAAAGCAAAAAAACAGCACAAAAAAGCGCTTTATCATCCCGAAGTCAAAGTATTTCATGCTGTTCCGGCCCAGCGGCTCACGCAGGCGTATTTTGAAAAACGCGCTTTTTACCAGGGCGTAGCGAATTCCTTTACCTCGCTGCGCTCCGAAGAACAAGCCCAAACTCCTCATGTGAGCCTGGCCAAAAAAATCAAACGCCGCATCAAGCACATTGTTTTCCGGAACAATCAAAATAATGTACCTTTGGAAATCCGGCAAAAACTGGAAGACCTGGGACGAAAAGAACAGGAAGGTTTTGTGTTCCATCAGCGGCTTTTTTCAGAAAATGAAAAGGTACGCAACTGGGTGCTCAGGGCCGATTATTTGAATTATAAATTACCCGAATGATTGAACGTATTAGCGATAAAGGACTGGAACTGGCTATCATCATCCGCGCTTCTTACCAAAAGGAAGGAATTGAGTTTTTTACCGGCGATGATTCTTCGCAGCAGCTTGGCTACATGCAGCGCCCGAAAGGACATGTGATCGAGCCGCACCGTCACCACATCATTCCGAGGGCCGTACACCTGACCCAGGAAGTGCTTTTCATCAAAAGCGGCCGGGTGCGGGTGGATTTTTACGACAATGAACAGCATTACCTGCAAAGCCGGGTATTGGAACAAGGCGATGTGATCCTGCTGGCCGACGGCGGCCACGGCTTCAAAATGCTCGAGCAATCGGAAATCATTGAGGTAAAACAAGGCCCATACAATGGCGAACGCGACAAGGTGCGCTTTGAGCCGGTGAGTGACGAACAGCTAAAATGGGAAGGATGAGTGTCAACTTTCAGCTATACAGCCGCTACTACGATCTACTTTACCGCGACAAACCCTATCGCGAAGAAGCGGAATACGTTCGCAAGACCTTGCTTCTAAGCAATCCGGGGATTAAAGATATACTTGAGCTTGGCTGCGGAAGCGGGGCGCATGCTGCTTTTTTGGGTGAAATGGGTTTCCGGGTCACCGGAATTGACCGCAGCGCCGAAATGATTGCACAGGCCAAAGCCAAACATATTCCGGGTTTTGAAGCCCAGGAAGGAAACATCACGGATTTTGAGCTTGGGAAAAAGTTCAACGCGGCTATTTCCCTGTTTCATGTGATGAGCTACCTGACGGAAACGGAAGATGTGCTCCGCTGCCTCCGGCAAGTTAACCGGCACCTGGAAACGGGCGGCCTTTTTCTTTTCGATTGCTGGTTTACGCCGGGTGTTTACAACCTCAAGCCCGAAAAACGCAGCAAAACATTCGAAGACGATCAGCTGAAAGTGGAGCGTTTTTCAGAATCACAGATGGATCTCGCGAAAAATACGGTGGACGTGCATTTTGACGTTCGCATTTTGGACAAAAAAAACGGAAAGGAAGAACATATACAGGAAAATCACCTAATGCGCCATTTCGGTGTCCCGGAAATTGCTTTGCTGGCTTCATGGAGCGGTTTTGAGCTGACCCGGGCGGAAGAATTCCTAAGCGGTCAGGAGGCCGGGATCACGAGTTGGGCATGTTGTTTTGTCCTTCGGAAAATAAAAGAACATGAATAAAGCAATACCTGTTAATACGCCGCTTTTGTCCGGCAACGAGCTGAAATACCTCACCGAGTGTATCGAAACCGGCTGGATTTCGTCGGAAGGGCCGTTTATCAGGCGCTTCGAAGAAAGTTTTGCGACCTATACTGACCGGAAGTTCGGTGTTGCGGTTTCGAATGGCTCAGCCGCGCTCGATATTGCGGTAGCTGCCCTGGGTCTTGGTCCCGGGGATGAGGTGATCATGCCGGCTTTTACGATCATCAGCCCGGCCCAGTCGCTGGTAACAGCGGGAGCTTTGCCCGTGTTGGTGGACTGCGAGCCGGAAAGCTGGAATATGGATGTGACGCAGATCGAAGCCAAGATCACGGAACATACCAAAGCAATCCTTCTTGTACATATCTACGGCTTGCCGGTCGACCTGGATCCGGTGCTCGATTTGTGTAAGAAATACAATTTACTGCTGATCGAAGATGCAGCTGAAATGCATGGACAAAGCTATAAAGGCCGCAAATGCGGAAGTTTCGGTGATATCAGTATTTTCAGTTTTTACCCCAACAAGCTCATTACTTCGGGCGAAGGCGGGATGATTGTGTGCAATGACCCGGAATTGGCGGAAAAATGTCAAAAGCTGCGCAACCTGGCTTTTGAACCCAAAGGCCGGCGTTTTGTACACTACGAAATCGGCTGGAATTACCGGATGACCAACCTGCAGGCGGCCGTTGGACTGGCGCAGCTGGAAAAAGCAAACGAGCACCTGGCGCGGAAAATCGCGATCGGTCAACAATACAATGCCTTGCTGAAGGAGTTGAAAGGCTTTCAATTGCCACTTGAAAAAACAGCCTTTGCCGAAAATATTTACTGGGTCTATGGCCTGGTGGCAGAAACGGAAAAGCTGCAGGAAGAAACGGTTCGCCGCCTGGCGGAAAAACAGATCGGCACGCGGCCATTTTTCTGGTGCATGCATGAGCAGCCCGTTTTTCGCGAAATGGGACTGTTCCATGGGGAAAGCTATCCGCATGCGGAAAAGATTGCCCGGAACGGGTTTTATTTACCCAGCGGACTCGGTTTGCAGGACAAAGAAATCGAATATGTGGCCCAAATTTTACTTGGAAAATGAAACATATCCTGTTCATTAACCCGAATCACGACACCTTTACCAACCCAAGCCTGGTGACGGTTTTTGAACAACTGCTTCAAAACAGCGCAATACGTGTTTCCCTGCTGAGTGGAAAACAAATTATCGCTGCACCGCCTCATCTTCAGGGAATAAAATTCCTGGATTTCCCGGTTTTTTCGGTTACCTGGTCGAAGAAATTCTGGACCTGGCTCCCGAAACGCAGGGTACAAAAGCAATTGAAGGATTTTTGCCGCCAGGAGCAGGTAACGCACCTGGTGGGGATTGATCCCCTGGGATTGATCGTAGGCGGGCGTGTCAAAAAAGCTTTGACCGCATTGGAGCTGCATTACTTTTCTTTTGAGCTGTTTTTCCGGGATGAACTGGGGCATTTTCCCTACTATGCAAAAATCAAGCAAAAGGAAATTTTTTATTCCCGCTTGGTGGATGTCCTGCTGATCCAGGACGAAGAACGCCGCGATCTGCTGCTTCACGAAAACCGTTTTCAGCCCGGGAAAACATTTTTCCTGCCGGTTTCGCCCCGTGTCGGTGAAACAAAACCAGGAATGCGGGAAATGTGGCGCAAAAAGCTGGGGATTGCTCCCGGACAGCGGGTGCTTGTTCATAGCGGAAGCCTGGATTCGTGGAGTGGCGGAGGTTTTTTGTCCCAAATCCTGGAGCAAGGATTGCCGGAAAACACCCTTTTGGTGGTGCACAGCAAGGAAAAACTGTTGTTTACCAACCCGCTTCATGCGCGTTTGCTGGACCTGAAGGAAAAAGGTGCTCCGCTTTTGCTGCATGAAACGCTTTTTGAAGATTATGCCGATTACCTCGGTTTCCTGCAATTGGCTGACCTGGCGCTTGCCTTGTATGCGCCGGACGGTGAATCGCCTTACACGGGTAAAAACATTGGACACATCGGTTTGGCTTCCGGCAAATTTTCCTGTTACCTGAGCCAGGGAATCCCGGTGTGTGTGCTGGCTTCCGGCTCGTATGAGAAACTAAGGGGAAATTTCGATTTTGGTTTTGTGCTCCATGATGTAGAGGAAATTCCCCGGATACTTGTATCTTTGACTGACGAAATACTCGCTCATAAAAAGGAGGAAGCGCTTCGTTTATACCGGGAAATACTCGATCCGGAACAGGCAGCCGGCCTTTATACGGCTTATTTGAATGGTAATTGAAAACCTGCATATCAAACTGCTGCGCAAACTGAAACTACTCGGTCATTTCAAGCTATCGGGCAAAGCCACGCTACATGGTAAAACTTTCAGGATTCCCCTCGAACACGGAAAAGGCCTGGCAAACCTGTATATACAGGAAAACTGGCTGGGGAAAATGATCCGGGCGCTTGACCTGAAATCCGGGGAAACATTTGTCGACGTGGGTGTGAACCTGGGCCAGACTTTGCTTCAGCTGCGTTCCGTCAATGAACAGGTGCGTTATGCCGGTTTTGAGCCGAACGGGGCCTGCTGTTCGTATGTAGAAAAGCTCATAGCAGTCAATGGACTCAAAGCTTGTACCTTACACGAAGTTGCCCTGAGTGACAAAGAAGCGCTGGTGGATTTTGAGTTCGATTCCGATACGGACCCGCGGGCTTCGATCAACACGCAGCAACGACCGGGTTATTTTTCAAGGCGCATCAAAGTGGAGGCCCTGCCTTTTGACACGGCTTACGATGCTTACAGCACGTCTTTGGTGAAAATCGATGTGGAAGGCGCTGAGCTGGCCGTTTTAAAGGGAATGAAAAAGCAGTTGCAGGAAAAACGGCCGCTGATCGTATGCGAGGTGCTCGACAGCCATGGCGAAGCCCGTTTGCAGTTTACACAACTCCAGGCGGATGAGCTTGCGGATTACCTGCAGGCACTGGACTACAGGATCATTCAGCTGGTGCAGGACGAAACCCATAGCCGCGTGCTTTCGTATGAAGAAAAAGATCATTTTGAAATAAAAAACTGGACTCCGCAGAGTATGCAGACCAATGATTATCTTTTTTTCCCGGCTGAAAAATGGCCACTGGTCCGGGATGTTTTACAAAAAATCAGCAAAAAAAATGCCTAAGCTTTCCATCATCACGATCAATTACAACAATGCTTCGGGCCTTGAAAAAACCATCCGGAGCGTGCTTGCACAAAGCTCGGATGATTTCGAATACCTGGTAATCGATGGCGCTTCGACGGATGGCAGCCTGGAAGTGATTGAAAAATACAGTGACAAAATCACGTATTGGCTTTCGGAGCACGATGAAGGGATTTACCATGCTATGAACAAGGGAATCAGCGCGGCCAAAGGCGATTATTGCCAGTTCCTGAATTCGGGGGATTACCTGGCGAATGAGTTTGTAACCCAGCGCATGTTGGAGCACATCAGCGGGACTTCGATCCTCTATGGCAATATGATCAAATTGTGGCCGAACGGGCGGCGCTTTAAAAATACCTCGATCAAAACGGATTCGATGTACAACTATTACGTCGGTTCGCTGAACCATTCTCCGGCTTATATCAAACGTGCGCTTTTCGAGCAGTACGGTTTGTATGACCAGCAGCTGAAAATCGTGTCCGACTGGAAATTTTACCTGGATGCGATCGCGCTGGGGAATGAACCGGTGCGTTACATTGACCTGGACGTGACCTGTTTTGACATGACGGGAATCAGCAATACGCAAACACAGCTTGATAAAGACGAACGCCGGAAAATCCTGGAAGAAAAATTGCCGCAAACCGTCCTGAACGATTACGATGATCATTGGCGCGACATCGACATGATGAAACGCATCAAACGCTTTCGCTTGGCCTATAAACTCGTCTGGCTGCTTGAGCGCCTGCTTTTCAAATGGGAACGTTTCACCAAAAAGTCCAATTGATGCCCGTTTTTTCTGTCATTATCCCGCTTTACCGCAAGGAAAAATACATCGCCAAAGCCATTAGCTCGTTGCTGGACCAGACCTTCCGGGATTTTGAGTTGATCGTGGTCGATGACGGTTCAAAAGGGGAAGGGCTCGAAATCGTGAAAAGTTTCAGCGATCCCCGCCTGCGGATCATTGAGCAGGAAAATACAGGCGTTTCACAGGCGCGTAATAACGGCGTAAAGGGAGCCCGTGCCGAATGGATCGCCTTCCTGGATGCCGACGATTGGTGGTCGCCTTTTTTTCTTGAAAAAATGCACAAACTGGTACAGGATTTCCCCGATGCCGCGGTGTATTCCTCTTCTTATTTCAAGGTGCGTTTCGGGCAGGAAATCCCGGCCAATATTGGTGTGGAAAGTGCCTTTCAGGCGGGGTATATCAATTATTATGAAGTGTATGGTAAAACCTTCTGGGTACCGGTCAACTGTTCTTTTGTCGTGTTGCGGAAAACAGCTTTTTTGGAGGAAAAAGGCTTTAACCCGCAGTTGAAATTCGGCGAGGATTTCGATCTTTGGTTGCGGCTCTCCCTGAAACAGCGCTTTGCTTTTCTGAATGAAAGGCTGGCTTATTCCAACCAGGATGTGGAGACCGATACCCGGGCGATAGGCGATAAATTATGGAAAAAGGAAGAACATGTGCTTTTCAACCTGGATTACCTTCGGCCCGAAGAGGAAAAAAATGAAGCACTCCGTTATTTGTTGGACGGTCTGAGGTTGAGGTCTTTGCACTTTTTTTACCGGCAAAAATACCATAAGGAAGAAGTCAGGCGCATATTATCTGCCATTGATTTCAAAAAACATCCGGATATTTACTATTTTTATTACAAATTTCCTTTCTGGATGAGTGCGCTCTATTTCAAATGCATACAAAGCGCCTCAAAACTGAAACAACGAATTAAGAAAAAAGGCGCCAACTGAATGCAGGATTGCAAAAGACATAAAGAGAGATTAAACCAACAACTACAAACTACTGCTGCATGATCCCGAAAGTTGTTCATTATTGCTGGTTTGGTAAGGGACAAATGCCTTCCCTGGCGCATAAATGCATTGCGTCCTGGAAAAAATACCTGCCGGATTATGAGCTGAAACTTTGGGACGAAAGCAATTTTGACCTCAATTCCAATACCTATACAAAAGAGGCTTACGGAGCCCGTAAATTTGCCTTTGTGACGGATTATGTACGTTTGCATGCTTTATACCACGAGGGCGGGATTTACATGGATACGGATGTGCAGCTCATTAAAACATTGGATGATTTACTCGGATTGCCGGCTTTTACCGGTTTTGAAAGCGATGTGGACGTACCGACCGGCATCATGGCCAGCGAAAAAGGAGGTGTGTGGGCCGGTGAACAGCTGGCATATTACAACGACCGGCATTTTTTGCTCAATGGCAGCCCCGATCTGACCACCAATGTACAGATCATTTCCGGGACCATGGCCCAAAACGGTTTTTTGCTGAATAACAGCTACCAGGTGTATAAAGACAATATGCATGTTTTCCCGAAAGACTATTTTTGCCCGAAGTCGCGCAGCGGGGTGGTGACCCTGACCAAAAACACCTATTGCATCCATCACTTTAACGGTTCCTGGCAAAGCCCGGGCCTGAAAATGAAAAAATTCCTTTTTCATAAAGTCCTGGGAACTTATTTTACAGATAAACTGGTGCGCATGAAACGCTCCGTCATCAAAAAGAAACGCAAATGATGCCGCTGGACGAACATAGCCTGAATACGGAAAAGCTCTATTTTGCGAAGTATTTCACCAACCTGGCGATCCGGACCTATTTTGCCATTTTGCTCATCATCGCATCGTTCAGCGTAAGCAACATTTCGCCGCCGCTCTGGCTGCTGTTTTCCACCGGGACGGTTGTGCTGTTTTTTGTATTCCTGAACCGTATTTCCATGAAATGGGCCGATTTTTCAGACCGGTTTTTCCGCAAAAAATTGTTCCGGACGGCCTTGATCATTCGCCTGGTGGTGATCGTTGGGCTTTACTTCTTTTTTGATTACATGACCGGCCGTCCTTTCGAATTTGATGCCGGCGACAGCGTGTTTTATGACGAAACCGGGCAGTTCCTGGCGGATTACATCCATCATGGTCAATTGAACCTTTTTGACGAGCTGCAGAAATACATGGTGATTTCCGATACGGGTTTCCCGGTCTACCTCGGCTTTTTTTATGCCATCACATTTAAATCCCTGCTTGTCGTCCGTTTATTCAATGCGTTTCTGGGTGCCTGGCTTTGCGTGATTGTGTATGATTTTGCGAAGCGCAACTTCAATGAGCACGTTGCCCGGCTTGCGGCCATTATGATGATGCTACTGCCGGCTTTACTGTATTACGCCGGGTTGCACCTCAAAGAAACCCTGATGATTTTCCTGCTTTTTTCCTGCCTCAACCTGGCGGATCTCGTATTGAAAAGCAAACAGGTCAATTACTGGCAAATCGCCCTGCTGTTACTTTCCGGCTCTTCGCTCTTCCTGTTCCGTACGGTATTGGGGGCTTGCGCCATTTTTTCGATCATCAGCTACATCATTTTTACTTCCCAGCGCGTTACCGGGATGAAACGGAAATTCGTGATCGCTTTCTGGCTGTTGGGCGCTTTTGCCGTGCTGATGACCACCAGCATAAAAGCGGATTTGTACACCTACATCAACGAAGGCTCGAGCAACCAGGCCATGAAAATTTCTTCCGTATCGAACAGCCAGGGGAACAAACTGGCCAAATACGGCTCGAAAACCCTCCTGTTCCCGCTTTTGATCCCGGCGCCTTTCCCGACTTTTGTCGATACGGGCCAGCAAAACATCATGATGCTGGGGGGCTCGATTTTTATCCGCAACATTTACGGCTTTTTCGTCGTGCTAGCGCTGGTGATGTTTTACAAACGGCGCCTGTACAAGCAGCATGTCCTGGCTTTGTCTTTCCTGTTTTCCTACATGGTGGTGCTGGGTTTCAGCGGCTTCGTGCTTTCCGATCGTTTTCACCTGCCGCTCGTGCCGGTTTTGCTGATGCTTGCGGCTTACGGTATATCGGAAGTCACCAAGCGGAATTACCGTTATTTTAACCTTTACCTGATCCTTGTCGGTATGATTATCATTGGCTGGAACTGGTTTAAACTTGCCGGAAGGGATTTATTCTGATGAAAGTACTGGTTGTTTGCAGCGCGAATAAGAAAGGCATCAGCCCTTTCATCCGGGAGCAGGCTCTTTCCCTGGAAAAGCTCGGTGTGGAAATCGATTATTTCCGGATTGAGCAGGGCGGTCTGAACGGTTATTTCAAAAGTATCCCGAAACTGAAGGAAAAAATAGGGGAATTTAAACCGGCTTTAATTCATGCCCATTACGGCTTGAGCGGTTTTATCTGTATTTTCCAGCGGAAAGTCCCCTTTGTAATGAGCTTACACGGCTCCGATATTAACCTGTTCAAGGTGCGTGTCTTTTCGAAGATCGCCATGCGCTTTTCAGCATCCAATATTTTTGTATCCGAAAAATTGCTCCATAAAAGCGGCGGTTTCCGCGGAACGGTGATTCCCTGCGGGATCGACCCGGGTATTTTTTACCCGCAGGAAAAATCGAAAGCCCGCCAAAAAATGGGCTTGAAACCCGAAGGGAAATATATTCTTTTTTCCTCGTCGTTTGACAACCGCGACAAAAATTTTCCGCTGGCGGAAGAAGCTGTTTCGCTGCTTCGTAACCCGGAAGTGCAAATCATCGAGCTCAAAAATTACAGCCGGGAAGAAGTGGCTTTGCTTATGAATGCAGCCGACCTGGCGCTGATGACTTCACCAAACGAAGGCTCTCCGCAGTTCATCAAAGAAGCCCTGGCCTGTAATTGCCCGGTTGTTTCAACGGATGTGGGCGATGTGCGCGAAAATATCGGATCAATCGCCGGTTGTTTTATCACCAGCTTTGAAGCGGCGGATATCAGCGCTAAAATCCAGCAGGCTTTCGGAGTAGGCCGTATCGACGGACAGGAACGGGTGAAGCGTTTTAACCTGGATTTTATTGCGCGGCGGATTTTAACCATTTATCAAAAAATAGCGGGCTGATGTGTGGGATTTGCGGCATAGTGCAAGTGGACCGTTCGGGAATCTCCGAAGCGGAAATCCGTCGGATGATGGCTGCCGTCAAACACCGGGGCCCGGACGATGAAGGATTTTTTGCCAATGATCACCTCGGGCTGGGCTTTGTGCGCCTCAGTATCCTCGATTTGAGCGAAGCGGCCCATCAGCCTTTTTTCAGTGACGATCGCCGCTATGTGATGACCTTCAATGGCGAAATTTACAATTACAAAGAGCTCCGGGAAGAATTGCAGCAGCTGGGTTACGATTTTCATTCCAGCGGCGACAGCGAAGTGCTGCTGAAAGCCTATATTGCCTGGGGGAAAGCTGCTTTTCACAAATTCAATGGCATGTGGGCGCTGGCCATTTACGATACGCAGGAAAATACCGTGTTTTTCTCGCGCGATCGTTTCGGGATGAAACCCTTTTATTATACGGTTGAAGGAAACAGGCTGTATTTTGCTTCCGAAATTCCGGCCCTGCTGGCTGTGAAAAAAGAAAAAGCGGCTGTCCGGGGCGATGTGCTCTTCGACTACCTGGTGTTTAACCGCACGGAACAGTCACAACACACTTTTTTCAAAGGCATTTACAAGCTGCAGCATGGCCATTGTCTCGAAGTGGATCTCAAGGCAGACGCCCTGGAAATCCGACCGGAAAAATGGTACGATCTCGAAAGTGAAAGCGCAAAGCGGGAAGGTTTCCGGGATACCGGAGCATATAAAAAAGCCCTCTACGATGCGATTTCCGTGCATTTGCGCAGCGATGTCAAAGTAGGGGTGAGCCTGAGCGGCGGACTCGATTCGTCGGCCATTGCAGCTATTGTGCTTGAATTGGCCGGGAAAGAAAAACTGGAAACCTTTTCGGCGGTTTTCCGGGAGGAATTTGAATTCGATGAAAAGAAATACATCGACCTGTTCCCGGACGGCGAAATCCATAAAAATTACACCTATCCGGATGCGGCTTCCCTGCTTTCGGAATTGCAGCTTTTCCTGTCCTGTCATGCCGAGCCGATGTCTTCCACCTCGCCTTATGCCCAATACAAAGTGATGCAGCAGGCTTCGGAAAAAGTCAAAGTGATGCTCAATGGCCAGGGAGCGGATGAACAGCTGGGCGGTTACCATTATTTTTATGGCTTTTATTTCAAGGACTTGCTCAAAAGATTCCGCTGGGGGAAATTGCTCAAAGAAATGTTTTGCTACCTGAAAATCCACCGCTCATTTTTTGCGATCAAAACCTTATTTTTCTTTTTGCTTCCGGCCAAATGGCGGACTTCCTACAAAGCGGCCGAGTTTGGACATTATAAGCGCGAATTCCTGGAGGTCCACCAAAGCGAAGGCCTGATTGCCGATCAGTTGTATGGTTCCAAAAGCCTGAGAGCTTCCCTGATCAATCATTTTGAATATAAGCTCGAGCACCTGCTCAAATGGGAAGACCGTAATTCCATGCATTTTTCGGTCGAAGCCCGCGAGCCTTTCCTGGATTACCGCCTGGTGGAAGAAACGCTTGCCAGCCATTCCCGCTGGATCATCCGGAATGGCAAAACAAAATACATTTTGCGGGAAGCCATGAAAGGGCTGTTGCCCGAAAAAATACGGAGCCGCAGGGACAAAATCGGCTACCTTACGCCGGAAGATGAATGGTTTCGCAGCGAGCAATGGCAGCGCCTGATCTGGGAAATTATCAAGAGCCCGTCGTTTTCCTCCCGGGGCATTTTTGACGTGGAAAAGGTCCAGGATTTGTATATCAGGCACTTGGATAAAAAAATAAATATTTCCAGGGAAATCTGGAAATGGGTAAATTTGGAACTCTGGTTCAGAAAATATATCGATTAGATGAAAAAAATAATGATGAAAACCGCCCAGGAGCAATTGGGGAGCGCCAACCTCGAAGCAAAAACCGTGGGCGGACTTTTCAAATCCTTTTTTGGGAAAGTGCTGCAATGGATGGCTATGACGCGTTTCCCGATCGGGGCAAAAAACCGTTGCCGCCTGGAGCGCTGGCGGGGTGTAAAAATCGGGAAACAGGTTTTTCTTGGTGGCGGAAACATCCTGGACCGGGTGCGTCCCGACCTGATTACGATTGAAGACGAAGTGTCGCTGGCAGGCGGTGTTTACATCCTGACCCATTCCAACCCGACGCGTCCCTTGCGTGAAATCCTGGGGCCGTCTTCTCACGTCGTGAAACCGGTGCATATCAAGCGCGGCGCCTGGATTGCGATTAATGTGGTCATTCTGCCCGGTGTTACCATTGGCGAAAATTCCATTGTGGCAACCGGCTCTGTGGTCAACCGGGATATTCCGCCTTATACCATTGCCGCCGGAAACCCGGCCCGCGTGATCAAGCGTATTCCAAGACCGGGAGAAGAAGAACAAACGCAGGAAGAAGCCAATACCGAAGAATAATGCGCCGCTTACTAATCTACCTCGGGCATCCGGCCCATTTTCACCTGTTTAAAAACCTCGTAAAGGAGTTTGAAGCAAAGGGACATGAGGTACTGATCGTGATCAAAACCAAAGACATTCTCGAAGAGTTATGCCGCTCCGAAGATTGGGATTATGTCAATGTCCTGCCGGTTTACCGCAAAAACAACCTCTGGGGCTTTGCCGGCAGCTACCTGCGCAAATACCGGAGCATCTCCAGGCTGATCCGCCGCTTCAAACCGGATTTGCTGCTGGGCTCCGAGCCTTCGCTTGCCCATTTGGGAAAATACTTTCGCATTCCATCCTTTATTTTCAGCGAAGACGATGTGCACATCATTCCTCAGTTTGCCAAAATCGCTTATCCATACGTGGATGTGATTCTTTCCCCGGAATCCTGTGATGCAGGCAAATGGAGCTCCAAAAAAATCGCTTACCGGGGCTTTCACAAGCTGGCTTACCTGCATCCTTCGGTTTTTACACCTGATCGCGACAAAATACAAGCCTTTTTGCCGGAAAAATTCTTCATCCTGCGCCTCACGGAGCTCGGGGCTTATCACGATACCAACCGCCAGGGGATACAGCGCAGTTTTGCCCGCGAAATCATTGGCCTGCTTGAACCGCACGGCCAGGTAGTCATTACTTCCGAAAAACAGCTCGATCCCGAATTCGAAAAATACCGCCTGAACCTGCCGCCGGAACTGATCCATCATGCCTTGTATTTTGCTTCGATGTACATCGGTGACAGCCAGTCGATGGCAGTAGAAGCCGCTTTGCTGGGAACTCCCGGTATTCGTTTCAACGATTTTGTGGGCGAAATCGGGGTGCTGAATGAATTGGAAAATACCTACGGGCTGAGTTTCGGTTTCAAAACTGATCGGGAAGAGGAAGTGCTCAAAAAAATAAGCGAATTATTGCAAAATCCTTCAATTGAACAAGAGTTTGATGCGAAAAGGGAACGCTTATTGAACGAAAAAATCAATGTACCGGACTTTTTCTCCTGGTTTATTCTCAACTACCCGGAAAGCCGCAAAATCATGCAGGAAAACCCGGCTTACCAGGACCGCTTTAACTAATGGATTTTAATCTCAGGACATATCACCGTTTACTGGATGCTTTGCAGGCGGAAGGCTATGCTTTTCAAAGTTTTCGCGAATTTTTACGCCATCCGCAGGAAAAAACAACTGTTTTGCGGCATGATGTCGATAAATTACCGCAAAATTCCCTGGTTTTTGCCCGGATCCAGGCCGAGAGGGGGATCAAAGGCGTATATTATTTCCGGGCGGTACCGCAAAGCTGGAATGAGGATATTATTCGCGAAATTGCAGCTTTAGGACACGAAATCGGCTATCATTATGAATGCCTGACAACGTACAGGGGAAAGGTGGACTTTGCTTTGGCTGACTTTAAGAAAAACCTGGAAGCGCTCCGTAAACTGGCCCCCGTTGATACGATCTGCATGCACGGCAGCCCGATGTCGCCTTACGATTCCAAAGACCTGTGGAAGCATGCTTCCTATCGGGATTACGGTATTATCGGGGAGCCTTATTTCGATGTAGACTTCTCCAAGGTATTGTACCTCACCGATACCGGCCGCCGCTGGAATGGTTCCGATGTCAGTGTGCGGGATAAAGTCAGCTCGGAGCTCAAATTAAATGTCCGCCATACGGATGACCTGATTGCTGCCATTTCTGCGGGTAAACTAAGCCAACAGGTCATGTTTACCTTCCATCCGCAGCGCTGGACGGATTCACCCCTTACCTGGACAAAAGAGCTGCTGCTTCAAAACCTGAAAAATGTAGTGAAGCGTTTTTTCTACGTCAAAAAGTAAGGAGATAAAAAAACGGCAAACTTTTCAGCCTGCCGTCTTTCGTTTTTAGGTGTTTTCCAGTTTTATCGTTTGATTACCTTCAGCTGTTTGCCGTTGGTTCCCTGGCGGATCATCAACATGTACATACCAGCCTGGTAATGTTCGCCGAATTTCAATTCAGGAAGGTCGGAAGCAGCGCTTTCGATGTGCTCAACCAGTTTCCCGGTGGCATCGAAAACAGTGATGCTGACCTTTTCATCGCTATCTGAAACAAAATCCAATTGGAAAGTGCTTTCAAACGGGTTCGGGAAGGCAACAAGGCTGCTGTTTTCCGTGTTTTGCTCTTCCAGTCCTGCTACAGCCGGGGCGGCCTGGCTTTCATCCTGGCCTGTCAGTGCCTGTTCATCCTGTACTTCAGTTGTGAACAAAGCAATCAATGTTCCCGGGGTGGTGAGGTTACAATCTGCTCCATAAGTCCGCCAGCTTCCATCGAAATAAACCGCTACATCTACAATATAAATCGTGTTTATAACAATAGTAATACTGTCCACTTCGAGGATCGTAAATGTACGGCTCGGTTTGGTAACAATGCTCGTATCATTGCCATTTACAACCCTGAAACGGTATTGTGTAGCTCCCGGAACTTCATCCGCATAAAGGGCCTGACTTCCGGAACTTAAGGTCGTGCCACATTGTGAAGTAACAATTTTTGTTGCTCCGATTGCCGGAGTTGTTACATTACAGGAAACACCATAGCCAATCCAGGCTCCGCCTACGTAAGCGTCACATTCAACCGTGTTTACCGTTCCGTATTCCACATTGCTCAGCTGGGCGAGTTTAAAGGTACGGGACGGTTTAATGATCGTTTGCGCGCCATTTCCGTTTGTTACCCGGAAGCGGTATTGCGTAGCCCCGGTCACCTCGTTACAGAACAAGTCTGTAAAGATATCGGTCAGTGTGGCGCCACACTGGGAAGCGATCAGTTGAGGACTGGCAGCTGCCGGTGTGGAAATGTTACAGGTAGATCCGTAAGGTCCCCAGGCACCGTTTACGTATGCGGCAACATCAACCGAATAAGTTGTTCCCGCGAGTATGCCCGACATCTGGCTGAACTTGAATGTTCGTGAAGGTTTGTCAATTGTGATCGGGCTTCCGTTTGTTGCACGGAAACGGTATTGGGTTGCTCCAGGCACTTCATCAGCATAAAGGTCTGTTTCCAGACTGGCAACCGTAGTTCCGCAATGGGAAGCCATCATTTGCGTTGTCGGTAAAGACGGGGTGCTTACCACACAGGTAGAGCCGTATGGCTGCCAGAAACCGTAATAAATAGCCACATCGATGGTGTAAGCCGTTCCATAAGCATAACCGCTGAACTGGGTCATGTTGAACATGCGGGATGGGTTGTCAAACACTTGCGTGGAAACACCATCCGTCACCCGGAACCGGTATTGGGTGGCACCTTCCACCAGGTCGGCATAAATCGGTGTGTTCATAGCGGCCAAAGTTGATCCGCACTGGGAAGTCATCACTTTTGTTGTTGGCAATGTCGGTGTGGAAATCGAACAGGTTGGTCCGTATGCAGTCCAAACCCCGCTTACGTATGCCGCAACATCAACCGTGTAAGTTGTGTTATACGCATAACTTGGAAACTGGGAGAAGTAGAACACGGATGCCGGTGTGTCAAAAGTTTGTGTCGTTACGCCGTCGTTGATCCGGAAGCGGTACTGTGTTGCACCGGGGTATGCGTAGGCATAAATATAATCGTTGATGTCCGCCAGTGTTGTGCCGCATTGGTAAGTCCAGAGCGCTGGTCTTCCGTCTACATTAATGGTGTAGTTTGCCGTTGCAGACGTGGCTGAACAGGCGCCAGCTCCGGTAACGGTCATTGTCAGGGTTACCGTATTTCCAAAATCGCCCGCTTCGGTATAATACGTCGGCGTGGTGGTCGTTTCGTTTCCTGCCGGGAAATAAGTCTGGTCAAAATAACCGGTACCGTTGTGTGTCCACAGGATAGAGCCGTTAGTGGCGCTTGCCCCGGAAACCGTTAAGTATTCGCCCACAAAGGCGGAGATCACCCCACCGGCCGAAGCGGTCGGAGGAGCATTT
>CBINGV010000005.1:0-29139 GCA_966250255.1 uncultured Flavobacteriales bacterium
AGCCGCAGGAAGCGCTCATTGCGCGCCTTACTGTTAGAAAACGTGTATTCCACTTCGACCGGAACATCCAGCTTATATTTTGCCAGGTAAAGCAAATCGCTGTTTTGAGCAGGCTGTGTTTCCAACACCTGCAACTTCCCCTGGTAAACGGTGTTTTTGGCCGGGTTTTTGCGTATCCATCCGAAATGCGGTTTGAAGCCATCATAATCCTGCCCTTCGAGCGCAGGAATTTCGAGCTCTTCCCCGTTAATACTGATTTTTTGATTTGCAAGCCAGGTCAGCGAAATTTTTTCAGGCGTTAATTGTGAAAAAGCTGTATTTAGCCCCGAAATAAAAACAAAACTGATTATCAATTGTTTAATATTGAACAGCTTATTCTTCTTGATTCGATCCATAATATTAAGTGGGGTTAAAAATACAACAATCCGCAATAAAAAACGTTCATTATTTTTGATTATTGCATTTTCATTTGCATATTTGTAACCAATTTGTAATAAATTCGTAATATTGTGAGATTTTTGCAATCATACGTTGCTTACTATTTATCATAACATAGGGTAAACATGAATAAATTAAAATACTTATTTATCGCGGTTTTCGGGCTAAGTATTTCCGGTCAACTCTTCGCACAGGATCCTACCTTCACTCAGTTTTACGCTAATCCGCTCTACCTGAACCCTGCGTTTGCCGGTTCGCATGGCTGCCCGCGATTCAACATGAACTACCGCAACGAATGGCCAAGTTTATCCAGCAACTACATTACTTACAGCGCTTCTTACGACTCATATTTCAAAGGTATTTCCGGCGGCTTGGGGATCCTTGCCACCCACGACAGACAAGGAAGCGGGACCATCAATACCTCCAACCTGGGCATGATCTACTCTTTCCACCTGAAATTCAACCGTAAATTCTCTATGCTCTTCGGGGCGAAAGCTGCCTGGACACAGAAATTCCTGGACTGGGACAAGCTGACGTTCGGCGATATGATCGACCCGCGCAAAGGTTTTATTTACCAGACAAAAGATATCCGAAACGACGGTTCCAAAGGTTTCTTTGATGCTTCCGCCGGTATGGTCGGTTTCTCTAAGCGCTTTTTCTTCGGCTTTGCGGCACACCACCTTAACCGCCCGAACGAATCCATGATCGAACAGGATTCCCCGATGCCGATCCGCTATACGCTTCATGCGGGCGCTGACATCGAAATCGGTAAAAAATCCCGTTTTGAAACAAAAACGTCCATTATGCCCAACGTTATTTTCCAATACCAGCGCGGCTTTATGGAAATGAATATCGGTACGTATATCAAACACGGAGCCTTCCAGGCAGGTGTGTGGTTTCGTAACCGCGATGCCTTCATCCTCACGATCGGCCTCAATACCGGCACGATGCGCATCGGTTACAGCTACGACATCACCGTGTCTAAATTAAATAATGGCGTATCCGGCGGTTCACATGAGGTTTCCCTCGGCCTGAACCTCAAGTGCCGCGACAAACAGGTTAATTACAGAACCTTATCCTGTCCGTCCTTTTAATATTTTATTTAAAAAAAATGTAACTTTTTTAATCATATCCGTTAAAAGAGTAAATTTGCAGACGAAAAATGAAAACACAACACAATTATATGAAAATGCTTCGATTCATTGCAGTGGCGGTAGTGGGCTCAGCCCTTATCACTTCCTGCTCAAACGAAACATCCTCTACGACTGGTTGGGACTACAACAACATGAAGCAGGGAGGTTTTCAAAAAATCCCTTTTGTTGACCAGGAAACAGGTCCGGGGCTAATCCTTGTTGAAGGTGGTACCTTTACTATGGGACGCGCTGAGCAGGATATCATGTATGACTGGAACAACAGACCGGCACGTGTGACTGTGTCCTCATTTTACATGGACCAGACCGAGGTAACCAATTTTCACTGGTTAGAGTACCTCTACTGGCTGGGAAGAGCATACCAGACTTACCCGATGGTATACCGCAATGCCCTTCCGGATACGCTTGCGTGGAGATCACCACTGGGCTTCAACGAGAAGTATGTAGACTACTACCTGCGTCACCCGGCTTACCGCGACTATCCTGTTGTAGGTGTTTCCTGGCTGCAGGCGTCTGACTACTGTAAGTGGAGAACCGACAGGGTGAACGAATACATCCTCATTCGTGAGGGCGTCCTCCGTTTCGCACCTGAACAGGCAAACGAAGAAACATTTAATACGGAGTCTTACCTGGCAAACCAATACCGTCTGAGCGAAATCGTTCCGGAAGGTGGTATGCAGGATTATGACCCTTCCAAAGTGAACGGTAAAAAGCCGGGACAACGTATCGTAAGAATGGAGGACGGTCTCCTTCTGCCACGCTACCGCCTCCCAACCGAAGCGGAGTGGGAATACGCTTCCTACGGCCTTATCGAGAACCTGGAGCCACACACAGAAAACATTTCCGACCGAAGACAATATCCATGGGACGGTCACTGGGTACGTAATGAAGATGACCAGTTCAAAGGCTCCATCCGCGCCAACTTCGTAAGAGGTCGTGGTGACTACATGGGGGTTGCCGGTCAATTGAACGATAACGCCGATGTTACTGCACCGGTTGAGTCTTACTGGCCAAATGACTACGGCCTTTACAACATGGCAGGTAACGTTTCCGAGTGGGTACTCGACACTTACCGCCCCTTGTCATCCGAAGATTTTGATGAATTCCGCCCTTTCCGAGGAAACGTGTTTACCACCAAGTTGCTCGACAACCAAGGTGTGGTTTCTACGAAAAATGCACAAGTGCAGTTCGACGTACACGGAATGAAAGAATACCTCAATGAATTTGAGCGCATCCGTTACCAGCGTGTATCTGCCAGCAAGCACGACCCGAATGATTCCCTGATCTCCGGTCTGGAGAAAAACATCGGTTCCCGCAACCCGGTTAAACTCGGTTACGCTCCGGATCCATACTACGTGTCGCACAACAAGAAGAAGGATACGGTTGAGCTTGCTTTATTGCAGCGTATCAACGACATCCTCGACCAGGCGATCAAGTACAAAAATGAAAAGTATGACATCGATGCAAACCAGCTGATCCAGGATCAAATCTTTGAAGGCCTCTTCGTTGATGAAATCCGTACCAGCGCCGACGGTGAAGAATACGCACACGAAATCATTACTTTGCTGCGCCAGGGCTTCTCCGAGTTCATCACGAACACACCGGGTAAATTAAAATACCGCAACGTAACGGAAGAAGAAAACATCGGCCGCCTCAACTATCGCCGCGATGATTATGTAGACTACCTCGATGGTGACATTGAGAGCTCGATCTACTTCGCAAATGATGACCGTAAAAATGCCATCAACCAGGCGAGCAGGGACCCGAACCTGATCATGTATCAAAGCCAGCACGAAGAATTCAACCTCGAAGGTTCCGATCTCAAACCGAGTGACCGTACTTCCTGGCCGACAACCCTGATCTCCGATAAATCCAAAGTGTACAAAGGAGGTTCCTGGAAAGATCGCGCTTACTGGCTCGTTGGAGCAAACAGAAGGTTCCTCGACGAAGACAAATCCATGAGCACGCTCGGTTTCCGCTGCGCCATGGACAGAGTCGGAAGCCCGATGGGACTGAGCGGGAAGAAGTCCAAAAAAATTCAGAAACGCGAACAAAAACGCAGATAATATTATAATCCTTCAAACAACCCCTTCGTCCTGCGACGGATGGGTTTTTTATTTCACTATGGAACAACTTTTCGAATTATTCTACCAATGCAGCGGCGTAAGCACAGATACGCGCAAAATTCAGCAGGACTGCCTGTTTATTTGCCTTTCCGGTGCAAACTTTAATGGAAATACCTTTGCTTCGCAAGCCCTGGAGCTTGGCGCAAAATATGTTCTTGCGGACGACCGGGCTTTTTGTACCGACCCACGGATCCATTACGTAGAAAATGCGCTCGTTTTTTTGCAGCAGCTGGCCAATCATCACCGCCGGAAATTCGACATCCCGGTGATCGGAATCACGGGAAGCAATGGTAAAACCAGCACCAAAGAGCTCGTTCGCGAAGTCCTTTCCAAAAAATACAAGGTACTTGCTACGGAAGGAAACCTCAACAACCACATCGGCGTTCCCCTCACCCTCCTCCGGATGAATGCGGAACATGAAATGGCCATCATCGAAATGGGGGCCAACAAATTCAAAGACATTGAGGAGCTCTGCGCTATCGCCGAACCGGGTTACGGTATTATCACCAATATCGGCAAGGCCCACCTGCAGGGATTCCTGAATTTTGAGGGTGTCCTGACAACTAAGAAAGAATTATACGTGGCCGTGAGTAAAAAAGGAGGCACCTTATTTTACAACCTGGACGATGAAATTTTGGTAAACAATTTACCGGCAGGCACCATCAGCTTTAGTTTCGGAACCGACACAAAAGCTGATGTCAGCGGGGAATTGCTTTCTCTTACTCCGTTTGTCAAGATGAAATGGCGCAGCGCTTCCTATGAATCTGCGGCCATTGAAACAGCGATGATCGGGAAATACAATTTTTACAATTTCCTGGCAGCTGTTTCTTTCGGCGTATATTTTGGAGTCGAAAACGAATTGATCAGTGAAGCGATCCGGGATTATCAACCATCCAACAACCGTTCGCAGGTCCAAAAAACCGAAAATAACACCCTTATTCTCGATGCTTACAACGCCAATCCGACCAGCATGCGCTCAGCCCTCGAAAGCTTTGTACTGATTGAAAACGGCAAAAAACTCGCCATTCTCGGCGATATGTTTGAGCTGGGCAATGAATCGCAGCTGGAGCATGGAAATATTGTCAGCATGCTGCGGGAACTGGATTTAAAATCCTTCCTGGTCGGCGAACGCTTTTATGAACACCGGAACGAGGCCAATGAGTACCTTTCTTTTTTCGTTAATAAAGAGGAAATGAAGCAGTTCCTGGAAGCCCATTCCCCACAGGGAAGCTTGATTTTACTGAAAGGCTCCCGCGGAATCGGGCTGGAAGACCTTGTTGAAAAACTTTAGTGATTTTTGATGGAGTTTGTTTCAAAATACATTAATTTTACGCCTTTAAACCTTTGAAAAATGTCATCAGGCCATAGCTCGCACCACAAGGTCACGTTAGCAGGAATTATCATCACCATCGGTATTGTTTTCGGGGATATCGGTACTTCCCCGCTTTATGTATTCCAGGCGATTACGCACCAGGGAAATGAAATTTCTCCTGACCGTGTTTTAGGTGGCTTATCCTGTGTAATCTGGACTCTCATCATCCTCGCCACGGTCAAGTATATTTATTTTGCGCTCAATGCAGATAACAGAGGTGAAGGTGGTATTTTTGCCCTTTTTGCTTTGCTGAAGTCCAAAAAAGCCAAGTGGATTATTATTCCCGCCCTGATCGGTTGTGCCACACTGATGGCTGACGGCTTTATCACCCCGGCTATCTCGATTTCATCTGCTGTGGAAGGGATTGAGAATATTAACTCCGATTTCCCGACAATACAAGTTGTCTGTTGCATCATATTCGTTTTATTCGTCGTCCAGCAATTCGGAACGGCGGTGATCGGGAAGGCTTTCGGGCCGATCATGCTCATCTGGTTCGGTTTGCTGGCCTACCTCGGTTTTGTCAACCTGCAGCACAACCCGGCCGTCTTAAAAGCATTTAATCCCTATTATGTCTATAACCTGATCGCAAACGAAGACGGAGGCTTCTGGGTACTCGGCGCTGTATTTCTCTGTACAACCGGGGCTGAAGCACTCTATTCCGACATGGGACATTGCGGAAAAAACAATATCCGGATTTCCTGGGCCTTTATGGCAAGTATCCTTGTGCTGAATTACCTCGGACAGGCCGCTTTGTGCCTCTCTCCCGGTTTCCGCCTGGAAGAAGACCAGACTGTATTTTACAAAATGGTAACGACAGCATCTTCCGACCTGCTCCCCTGGGCCATCGGGATTGCAACAGCTGCTGCAATTATTGCTTCCCAGGCTTTGATCACGGGAGTGTTTACGCTCATGAACGAAGCCATCAAGCTCAAGTTATGGACAAATCTCAAAGTGAAATACCCGTCAGACCACCAAGGGCAAATCTACATCCCCTTTATCAACTGGTTCCTAATGTGCGGCTGTTTCCTCGTGATCGCTGTTTTTCAGCGCTCTACCGAGATGGAAGCAACCTATGGACTAGCGATTACCATTGATATGGTGATGACTTCCATCCTGATGATGATGCTCCTGATGATGAAGTACCCGAAGGCCAAGGTTTTTTACATCCTGATCTTTACGGTTTTCTTCGCTATCGAAGGCAGTTTCCTCCTTTCGAATCTTGGCAAAATCGTAGATGGCGCCTGGTTTACGCTGATTTTGGCAACCGGTTTCTTCGTGATGCTGTTTTTCTTTTACAAGGCTCGCCAGCTCCGAAAAAGTATCACGGAATATGTACCGATGGAAAAAGTGATTCCGCTAATCCACAAAGTACGTGCTGACGAACAGATCCCATACGAAGCCACCAACCTGGTCTTCCCTACCCGGAGCGACTCGGCCAAAAAACTGGATGCAACAGTATTTTACTCACTCTTCCGCAAAAAACCGCGCCGCGCGAAGATTTACTGGTTCCTGCACATTGATATCAAACCGGAACCGTGGGGCGTAAACTACTCCGTGAACGAAGTGATTGATAAACATTGCTATTTTGTTTCACTGCAACTGGGCTTTAAGGAAGAACACCGCATTGAGTACATGCTTTACAAAATCCAGAAGCACATGGTGGAAAAAGGAGAGATCAATAATGAAAGCGTATTCGAATGCGTGAAAAACGAATTCTCCCGCCCGGATTTCAAATTCATCATGCTGAACTCCCGCGTGGCAACCGACAACAAGCTGACGGCTTTCCAGATCATGAGCATCAAGGTGTACCGTTTCATCAAGTCCATCGGGCTGACGCCGGCGGAAGATTTCGGCCTCGACAAAACGAATGTTGTGGTGGAATATGTACCAATCAATATCACGAAGCGTTTCAACAAAAAGATGATCGAAGACTACGAAGATTATTCCGCGCCGCACAAATGCTGATTTTTGGAATAAAATTCGCTGGTAGACCAATAAACACGGTATGAAAAACGGCCTTTTTCTTGTTTTCAGCCTGCTGGCAACGCTGCTCTCAGCACAGCAAACCCCATTTAAGGGTTTGTGGCAGGGCATTATGCTGAAAGACGGTCTGAAGGAAAAGGAAGCTGTTATTTTTTACGTCAATTTCCAGGTCGATGGAAGCGCCATCACGGGAAAAACCCGCGAGGAGGTTTACACAACGGAATTGTACGCCATTCAAAAAATCAAAGGCACAGTCAAAAACAAAAGCGTCGAATTCAAACAATTTGTGATCGAAGCCAAAAAAAATAGCTCCAAAATCACTTGGTGTTCGGCCGATTTTGTGGGCGAATACAACGATTCCACAGGCTACCTCAAAGGTACCTTCAAAAGCTCGACCTGCAAACGCAACATGGGCACTTTTATCCTCTACCGATCGAAAGCCACTTTTTCGGAAACGGAAACACCTGCGCTTGGGCATGCCTGGCGCGATGAATTCCTAACCGACCTGAAATACAAACGGAACGCACCCGAGATCCGTGATTTGGAACGGGCCAATTTCAAATTCCAGCCGATCTATTTCGATCACGATAAAACGGAGATCAAAACGGAATTCCAGCCCTATCTGATCGAGATGATCCGCGTAGTGAACGGCCATTCCGACCTGCGCATCCAGGTAACGGGCCACACGGATGCCGTGGGATCTGAACTTTATAACCAGGATTTATCACGCCGTCGCGCCGAAGCGATTAAAACTTTTTTTAAGGAGAATGGCCTCGAGCTCAAAAAACTCGTGATCGATTTTAAAGGCGAAAGCGAGCCCATTGACAATAATAACACCGAAGACGGAAAGCAACGGAACCGGCGGGTGGATTTTAAGTTTATTTAATCTGCCAATGTGGCAATATGTTAATGCGGTAATAATGTGTTGAGTTAATTAACACACTAAACTGAAAAAGAAAGCAAATGATAAAAAACTATTTACTGACTATTTTTGTCCTGGTTCTCACTATCGGGATGGCTCATTCACAACAGACTTCCCTCAAAGGCAGCGTGCAGAAAACAAACGGGCAAGCTGTGACCTACGCCCATGTTCAGCTCAAAAACACCCAAAAAGAAGCTGTGACCGACAGGAAGGGAGAATTCGAAATCAAGCGCGTTGAACCGGGCACATATACTCTCCTTATTTCCCTGGAAGGCTACCTGCTTGACTCGCTTGAGATCGAAGTCAAAGCCGGCGAACAAAAAACACTTCCGGCGATTGTGATCAACGAAAATAACCGGCAGTTGGATGAAGTGAAGGTCAAAGGGGAACAAAACGGCAAATATGTCGAAACAGAGCCTTCGCTTTCCCTGCGTTTAAATACCCCCTTGATTGAAGTGCCGCAAAACATTTCGGTGGCCACGCAGCAAAGCATGAAAGATTTCGGGATAAACGGGACCACTGACCTCGCCCGTTTAACGAGCGGGATCACCAAACGCTACGGAGGCGCTCATGAATATGCGTTTACCATTCGCGGAACGGATGCAACGAACAATGTTTTCAGGAACGGAATCGGCAGTTACTGGTGGAACCAGCAATCGGATGCGTTTATGCTGGACCGCGTTGAATTTGTGAAAGGCCCGGCCGGTTTTATGATCGGGAATTCAGAGCCGGGCGGTTTGCTGAATGAAGTCACCAAACAGGCCGACGGGGAAAAAGTGCGCGAGGTGGAACTGGCTTACGGAAGCTTCCAACTGATGCGCGCAGGCTTTGATGTGGGCGGCAAATTTTCAAAAACCAGTAAATTCAGCTACCGGCTTGTTTTCGGGGGACAATACACCCAGGCGAACTATGATTTTTACAAGGCACAGCGTACCTACCTCGTTTCCTCGCTGCGATACAGCTACAAAGAAGGCTCCCACATCCAGTTGGAATATAACCGCACGAACGGTTATTCAGCAGCGGATTCATACACAAACCTCAGCTTTGACGGTAAAAAAGCCTTGTTACCTTTAGATTTTAACATCGCAGATCCGGGCGCCATGCACGGCATTACAACAAGCGACAATTACATCCGTCTTTCCCACAGCCACCGCTTCAAAAAAGGCTGGTCACTCAAAACACAGTTTGCCGACATCATCGGTCATTATGCCGGCGACGGGATGTACATCAGTTATTTCACGCCAAACGCAGACACTTTGTACCGGGAATATTATTACAGCACGTATGCAAGCCGCCTGCAGGCCGCACAGACTTTCCTGGATGGGAGATTCAAAACCGGGACGAAAATCGAACATGCGGTGCTCACCGGTTTTGATTACGGGAACAGTACCGTGAAATCGGAATACAGCGAATTTGATCCCTTCAACTGGGGCGCTCATTTACCGATTGTTGTGAACGACCCGGCGTATGACCTCAGCCCGGAAGACCTGGCCGATACCTTTTCCTTTCCGAAAGAAGACTGGAACATGCAATGGATCGCCTGGTACGGGCAGGACCACATCAAATTTTACAACAAACTGATCCTCACACTGGCCGGGCGTTTTTCTTACGTGGAAACCTGGGCCAGCCGGGACGATGCCAAAGTGTATGACAACAAATTCGCCCCGCGCCTGGGACTGACCTATCTCCTGACGAAAAACATGTCGCTTTACGCGTTGTATGACGAAACTTTTTTACCGCAAACCGGCCGCAAAATTGACAATAGCCTTCCGAAACCGCTTACCGGGAACAATATGGAAATCGGCTACAAAGCGCTGCTGATGCAGGAGCGTTTTATGATCAACGCTTCGCTTTTCCACACGAAGAAGAACAATGTGCTGGTACAAAATCCCTTAACGACTTTCTCCGAAGAACGCGGACAGGTGACCAGCAAAGGGTTTGAAGTTGGTTTTGTGGGAAAACTGGGGAAAAACATTATGGTAAACATCAATTATACTTATACCGACGCCCGGATTACACAAGACCTGGACAGCGCAGTCGTTGGTTTCCGGACTTTTTCAACTACACCGCATGTGGCCAACGCAATGATCCGCTACCGCTTTGAAACCGGGAAGCTCAAAGGCTTTTCTTTGGGGGCCGGCACACAATATATGGATAAAATGGCTGCGGCATGGGTAGGCTATACCGATCCGGCTGAAAAGGAGATGGCTGCCCCGGCTTATATCACGTTTGACATGAACATAGCTTATGAATACAAAAAATATACCTTCCGCCTGAATGTGTATAACCTGGCCAATACGCGCTACATGAGCAATGCCCTGTGGAACTCGAGCTATGATCCGGCTGTTCCGGGCTATTTCAGCTACACGCCTAATGCGCCGGTGAATTTCAGGATTGCGGCTAATTATCGGTTTTAATTGTTTCCCAAATAAAAAACCGTTCCAAATTCTGAAACGGTTCTCATATTGTATTTTATTCGTTGATTATTAAACAATCTACGAATTCTCAATTCTCTTATTAATTTCTGTACAAAGTTGCCTTAATCGCGTCGATCAAACGTTTTACATTCGGCAGGGCCTCGTCGATCAATGTCGGGGAGAAAGCGAAAGGCGTATCGGTTTGGGTTACGCGTTTTACGGGTGCATCCAGGTGATCGAAGGCATAATTCTGTAAGTAATAGGCAATTTCGGAAGAAATGGATGCCAATGGCCAGGATTCTTCAAGTACCACACAGCGGTTGGTTTTCTTCACGGATTCCACGACGGCAGCGTAATCGATCGGGCGGATGGTGCGCAAATCGATAATTTCAACGGAAATCCCTTCTTTTTCGAGCAATTCGGCTGCTTCATGCGCCACCTTGATGATTTTCCCGAAAGAAACAACCGTTACATCTGTTCCTTTGCGTTTTACATCGGCCACGCCAATCGGGATGATGTATTCGCCTTCCGGAATGTCGCCTTTATCACCGTACATTTTTTCGGATTCGAGGAAAACAACCGGGTCATTATCGCGAATGGCAGCCTTGAGCAAACCTTTGGCATCGTATGGCGTGGATGGCGTGATGACTTTCAATCCCGGAACATGGGCGTAGAACGCTTCAAAGCTCTGGGAGTGCGTTGCCGCCAGCTGACCGGCCGTTCCGTTACCACCGCGAAAAACGATCGGGCAGTTGTATTGTCCCCCGGACATCTGCAACATTTTTGCGGCGCTGTTGATGATCTGATCAGCAGCCAGGATCGCAAAGTTCCAGGTCATAAATTCCACGATCGGGCGAAGACCATTCATGGAAGCACCCACGGCAATACCGGCAAAACCAAGCTCGGCAATCGGCGTATCAATCACACGCTGGGGACCGAATTCATCGAGCATTCCCTGGGATACCTTGTAAGCACCGTTGTATTCGGCTACTTCCTCACCCATCAGGAACACGCTCTGGTCACGGCGCATTTCTTCTGACATTGCTTCTCTTAATGCTTCTCTAAACTGTACTGTCTTCATATCATTTACATTAGCCCGAAAGGGACGCCAAAAATAAGAAATTTTCGGATAAAATCACAGCCTCCGCAAGAAATTCTTAGCCGGCGCAGGGAAAGCTGTCAAAAGCCATTTAACGTTTGATCAGGCGGACTTTTTCGAGTAAGTAAAGCCCATAGTTGAATTATAGGCGCATTTAAGCTGAATCCTAAAGGAGTGCCTGTAACAGGATGTTCCCTTTTTATTCCCGCTTATTTAGCTTCTCCACCAACGGTGATCAGCAAATCGCTCGCAAAAATCGCCGCCGGGGAAATGACGGTTTCTTCCACGGGAACAGCATTGCCGTAACGTTCTTTTACAATGCGCTGTACGGCCGGATGGGACAAATCAAAATCCCCGAGCTGTTCCAGTTTGCCTACTTCCAGGTCGCAGGAACGTTTGTATATCTTCCAAACAAATTCGGAACAGTAAATCCGTTCATCGCTCCATTCGAAAGCCAGGTCGTAATTTTTCCCCAGCATGCCTTTTGCCTGTTTTTTCATTTCTGCCAGCGCAGCATCGCTCAGGTATTTATCCGCTTCTTTCAGGCGTTTTACCACATAGGTTCCATCATCACCATGGGTAGCCCATTCATCCAGCGGGGTCTTTTTAACCGGCTGGACGGCTTCATAAACATAGTATTTCCCGTTTTCAACAAACACAATCCCGCAATGCGAGTACGGGGATTTGGTAGCCAGCTGAACGGCCAGGCTTTGTCCTGATTTAGAGCTTTGGAACACAATATCACCGCTGCGCAGCTGTGCTGTTGAATCTTCGGATGCCGGTGCAGACTTTACTTTCAGTAAATGAAGTGTTTTTGGATGCGCAGCCAGTAGGTAGCCACAGAAAAGCAACACGACTGCGAATGACAGGTATACCCAATTTTTTTTCATGCTGTCTGTTATACAAAAATGATACCGGAATGCGGCGGTTTTTATTCAATTCCGGTTAAAAATAAACGATTTGAAATTATTGTTCAATTAAAGTCCCGCGTCACCTGAAATATAAAAATTAATTCCTACTTTTGCGGAGTTTTTTAAGAATAAAATAATGAAAATACTTGTTTGTATAAGTAAATCCCCGGACACGACTTCGAAGATTGCCTTTACCGACGGCAATACTAAATTTGACGAGAGCGGTGTTCAATATATCGTAAACCCTTACGATGAGTGGTATGCATTGGTGCGCGCGCTGGAAATCAAAGAAGCTCAAGGCGGAAATGTAACCATCATCACTGTAGGAAATGCGGCTGACGAGGCGGTTATCCGTAAAGCTTTGGCTATTGGTGCGGATGATGCCGTGCGTATCGACGCTGATCCGACTGATGCTTACTTCACAGCAATCCAGATTGCGGAATACGCTAAAAGCAACCAGTTCGACCTCGTTCTTACCGGTAAAGAAACCATCAATTACAATGGTTCCCAGGTAGGCGGAATGATCGCTGAGGCGATGGATATTCCTTTTGTTTCCCTGGCTACCAAGCTCGACATCAATGGCTCTACCCTGAAACTCGAGCAGGAAATCCTGGGCGGGATCCAGGTGGTGGAAGTTAATGCTCCGGCTGTTGTGAGCTGTGCCAAAGGAATGGCTGAGCAACGCATCCCGAACATGCGCGGAATTATGGCTGCCCGTACAAAGCCTCTACAGGTGGTTGCACCGGTTGCCTGCGATAATCTTACGGCTTACACAACGTATTCCCTGCCGGAAGCAAAAAAAGCCTGCCGCATGATCGATCCGAATAACATGGACGAATTGGTAAACTTGTTACACACGGAAGCAAAAGTGATTTAATTTGAACGGATTATTGGATTATCAGCTTGTTAGAACGTTCCAATAAGCTAACCTTCCAAAGATCTAAATATCAAGAGAAAAATGAAAACATTAGTTTATGTAAATAGCGACAACGGCATCTCCAAATCATCCCTGGAAGCTGTTACTTACGCAAAGAAAATCGGAAGTGAAGTGATCGCCGTTTCCGGTGGCGCCTCTTCCGACCTGGCTAAGCTTGGTGAATACGGTGCATCCAAGGTATTGGTTGACCGCGCTGTAGTAAACGGCGATGCCCAGCAAATTACCCGCCTGGTGGCTGCTGCCGCCGAAAGCACAGGTGCTGACATCGTTGTATTTTCCCATGAAATTACGGCGAAAGCCGTGGCCCCAAGATTGTCCGTTCGCCTGAAAGCTGGTCTCATTTCCGGGGCAATTGCCCTGCCGGATACTTCCAATGGTTTTTCCTGCAAGGTAAACGTATTTTCAGGAAAGGCTTTCGGTAACGTTAGCGTAAAAACCGATAAGAAGATCATTTCCCTGCTGCCGAACTCCCTGCAACCGGAAGTAACAGGTTCTGCCTGCGGCGTAGAAGAGTTCAGCTCCAATGCCGGAAGCGCAGCCATCAAAGTGATCGAAACCAAGAAGCCGGAAGGCAGCATTCCCTTACCGGAAGCTGAGTTGGTGGTTTCTGCCGGTCGTGGCCTGAAAGGTCCTGAAAACTGGGGAATCGTGGAAGACCTGGCGAAAGCGCTCGGCGCTGCAACCGCTTGTTCCCGCCCGGTAGCGGATATCGGCTGGAGACCTCACCACGAGCACGTAGGACAAACCGGCGTTGCCATCCGTCCGAACCTGTACATTGCTGCCGGGATCTCCGGTGCCATCCAGCATTTGGCCGGTGTGAACGGTTCCAAAGTGATCGTTGTGATCAACACGGATTCCGAAGCTCCGTTCTTCAAAGCAGCCGATTACGGTGTGGTGGGTGACGTCTTCGAAATTTTGCCGAAACTGACGGAAGCCGTGAAAAAATTCCACGCCGCAAATTAAAATTGTAATAAACAATTTACTATATTTACGAGGATTTTAATGGGGAAGTCACAAGCTTCCCTATTGAATTTTATAAACTTTTCACAAACGAATGGACAAAATTAAACTCGAAATTGCAGGATTATCATACAGCCAGACCCAATCGGGAGCCTACGCTCTCGTGCTGACCGAATCAGGCGGAAAACGAAGTTTGCCCATCATCATCGGCGGTTTTGAAGCCCAGGCCATTGCAATCGAGCTCGAAAAAATGACTCCAACCCGTCCGCTAACCCACGATTTGTTTAAAAGTTTTGCCCTTTCCTTCGGAATTTCCGTCCGGGAAGTGGTGATTTACAACCTCAACGAAGGTATTTTCTATGCCAAGCTGATTTGTGAACGCGAAGGCCAACTCAGCGAAATCGATGCCCGTACATCAGACGCTATCGCCCTCGGGGTGCGTTTCAAATGCCCGATCTACACTTTCGAAAATATCCTGGCTTCCGCTGGTATCATTTACGATGAAAATGCTGAAAGTACCGAAGAAAAAAGCGGTGCGGCAGCACCAACGGAAAAACAGGACAACCCCATGAGCTCCATGACCCTGGATGAGCTGCAAGTCATCCTGGATGAAGCCATCAACGAGGAAGACTACGAAAAAGCTTCCAAAATCCGCGACGAGATCAACAAACGCAAATAACCAAAAACCTATTACTATGGGACTGAAAATGCGCTTAATCACCATGAGCTTCCTGCAATTCTTCGTGTGGGGCGCCTGGCTGATCACCATTGCTAATTACTGGTTTGCCACCAAAGGTTGGGGACCGGCTGAATTCGGAAGTATTTTCATGACCCTGGGGCTTTCCTCCCTATTTATGCCGGCCATTACCGGGATCATCGCCGATCGCTGGGTCAATGCCGAACGACTTTACGGGATCCTGCACATTCTCAGCGGAATCAGCGTATTTTACCTAGCCAAGGTCGACAATCCGAATGACTTTTTCTGGGTGATGTTCCTCGCCATGATTTTCTACATGCCAACCATTGCCCTGTCGAACTCCATCGCCTACAATGTTTTAAAATCCAATAATTTAGACGTAATCAAGGTTTTCCCGCCGATCCGGGTTTGGGGAACGGTCGGTTTCATTGCTGCCATGTGGGCCACCAACCTCACAGGCAACAAAGCAACGGAATTTCAATTCTATATTTCAGCAATCGGTTCTTTTATCCTGGGACTTTATGCCTTTACCCTTCCGGCCTGTCGCCCAAACAAATCAGCCCAGGCCAAAGGTTTTGCCGAATCCATGGGCTTAAATGCCTTCAAATTGTTCGGGAATTCCAAAATGGCGCTGTTTTTCCTCTTTGCTATGTTGCTGGGTGCAGCACTGCAATTGACGAATATGTACGGCGACCGTTTTGTTGACAATTTCAAAGACATACCGAAATACGCCGATCTGTTCGTGGTAAAATATTCCACGATCATCATGTCTATTTCACAGGTTTCCGAAACCCTGTTTATCCTCGCCATTCCTTTCTTCCTGAAGCGTTTCGGGATCAAAAAGGTTATGCTCATCAGCATGCTGGCCTGGGTGCTGCGCTTCGGGCTCCTGGCTTTTGCCAACCCGGCAGATGGCCTGTGGATGATCATTCTTTCCTGTATCGTGTACGGGATGGCCTTTGATTTTTTCAATGTCTCCGGCTCGCTTTTCGTGGAAACCCAAACCAACCCGAACATCCGTTCCAGCGCACAAGGTTTGTTCATGATGATGGTGAATGGGATCGGGGCGGTGATCGGAAGTATTACCAGCGGCTACATCATCGAAAATTTCTATTCGAACCCGGACGGTTCCTTCCAGTGGCAGGGAATCTGGATTGCCTTTGCGATTTACGCCGCCGGCGTAGCTGTTCTCTTTGCCCTGCTTTTCCGTCATAAACACGATCCGAATGCAGAATTGGACGTGAAGCATTGATATGAAATTCTTCCCGCTCCTCCTCTTACTTCTGCTGATTTCCTGTTCGGGGAATAAACCCGGCAAAAGTGCAGTTCCCGAAACGGAAACGGGAGACAGCATTCCGGTCGTTGAAAGCGAAAAAAACGACATTCAAAAACCTTTGAGCAAATCCGAAATTGCTGCCCGCTTGCATGGCTATTGGATGGGAAAAGATTACCTGGAGAAAATTGAGCAAAGTAAATCCGTTTACAAAAACCGGGATTACAAAACCGAGCTTTGGGGATTCATACTGGATTCTGCTTATTTAATGGGTGATTCTGCCTATCTCAATGGTTTTACCGATCACGAAGGCGGCTACAATGCTTTCCTCAGCTTCAATAAAGCATTGGGAAGTTTTGAAAACAACAAAAAACGAAACGAAGAAAGTCCTGCATTCACCGACCAGGATTTTAGCCTGGAGCTCGCGGGCGATACGCTTGGCATGCTTTTTACAAAAAACCAAAAAACGGAGCTCTATCTCCGGGTGAAAGATGATCAATACGAGTTGCGCCGGATCTTGTTTGAGGGAACTTTTATTTCCAAGGAGCGGAAGAAAATCAGCTTTTTACGCAATGGTAAAATTGAGGGCTTAAAAGATTTTGCCTATTTTGAAGTCGCGTACGATTTTACGGAAGGAATTGAATTTGATGCGATTTACTGTTATTCCAGCGAAGCCCGCCCGGAATATTATCCGCAGGTGTACAAATTCAAATTTATCAACCAGGAATTGCTGCTTTACGAAGTGCAAACAGACTGGGAAACCCTGGAAAGAAAGGTAAGTGCGAAGCCCATCCGCCTGAAACGCCTGTAAGCCGTATAAAAAACCGGCGCTTTTTCCCGCATTATTCCGTATCTTGCAAGACTAATTAATGGATAACTACTATGAAATTTTTCACTCCCCTGTTGGCTCTTCTTATTTCGACACATTTATCTGCCCAACAGGACCCGATTCTTGTCCCCTACAAAAAAGGAGCGCTCTGGGGCTATGCCGATACAACCGGGAAAATCCTTATTGCACCAGAATACAACAAGGTTGAGTTCTTCTCCGAGGGAAAGGCAATCGTCACCAAAAATGAGAAACTCGGTTTCATTAATACCAAAGGCGAAGTTATTATTCCAGTTGAGTTTGATCACTTCGCTGAACCACGAACATTCAAACTTACCGGTGGACCTGACCTTACGACCTATCTGTGCCTTAAAAACCACAAGGAAGGATTCATCATCGGGGACAAACTAATCATCGAAGCACAGCAGGACCTGATCAGTTGTAACCCATACGGAAAGTCAATTTACATCATCGTTAAGAAAGACGGAAAAGCCGGAGTTTATACCTATTTCAGTGGCAAGTTAAGTGTTCTGATCCCGTTTATTTACACGGAAATCCAAGACCGTTACATCTACAACCCTGAAAACCTGCTATTTGATTGTACCCTGGCAAATTCCAAAGTGGTTGTTCTCGATGCAAACGGAAAACTATTCAAACCCAAAGAGCCGGTCAAAACCAAACCAGTAAATACACATTCAACACAGGGCACGGAAACCATTGAAGAAATTTACCAGGATTCTAAGCCCAAAAATGGCGAAATACCAACTGCCGGCAAGGTAAAATTTACCAAAAATTCAAGACCTATCCATTTTTATACGCACGAAAATTCCAAAACAGGTTTGATTACTATTAGTCCTTTAATAGATGCTCAAGGCAATATTGTAGCCCGATATGATACAATTCCCGCCATCTATGATGAAATTGACACCAACCTGAAAAGCCGGGATTTGCTTTTCGTAAAAAACGGTCTGAATCATGGGATGGTTGATACGAAGGGAAATATCGTGCTGGACCTTGTTTATTCCGATCTGAATAAATACGCACTGGAAAGCAGGGAGCTAACGGGAAAAAATTACCTGATTATCAGTAAAAATAAAAAACGGGGTGTCGTGGAATTAAACCAGCACATTATAAACGGATCGGTAAGTTATGAAAACAAGGTGAAAATACCCTTTGAATACGATGGTATTTTCACCGATTATTATCATTTTTTCATGCTCGAAAAAGACCGGAAAATGGGAGCTTATGACATTGAAAAGGACAAATTGATCATTCCCATTAAATACAGCTACCTCTTTCCTGAAAACGCGTGCTGTAAATCCTTTCAGCTATTTGTGAGGGACGTTCCGGGCAGAACAGGTTTTGTAGGGGAAAACGGGGTTGAATTTTTTAGTGAATGAGTCCCGGCTGTTAATAATTCTGTAAAAGTAAATTTCTCCGAAGCATCCAATTTTCGTAATTTCGTTGTCGCAATTCAAGGACGATGAAACAATACCACGATTTATTACAGCATATTTTAGATAACGGCACCCAAAAAGGCGATCGCACCGGAACGGGAACCTTGTCGGTTTTCGGCTACCAGATGCGTTTTGACCTGGGTGAAGGCTTTCCGCTGGTGACCACAAAAAAACTGCATTTGCGTTCCATTATCATCGAATTGCTCTGGTTTTTGCGTGGTGATACGAATATCGCTTACCTGAAAGAGAATAATGTGAGCATCTGGGACGAATGGGCGGATGAAAACGGGAATTTAGGCCCGGTTTACGGTCACCAGTGGCGCTCCTGGCCGGCAAAAGACGGGGGAACGATCGACCAGATCACCAACCTGGTACAGCAAATCAAAAACAACCCGAATTCGCGCCGCTTGCTCGTTTCCGCCTGGAATGTAGCCGATGTTGACAACATGGCTTTACCACCCTGCCACACGATGTTCCAGTTTTACGTCGCCGACGGCAAACTGAGCTGTCAGCTCTACCAGCGCAGCGCCGATACTTTCCTGGGCGTTCCCTTCAACATTGCGTCTTACGCCTTGCTGACCATGATGATTGCCCAGGTTTGCGGGCTGGAGCCGGGTGAATTTATTCACACTTTTGGCGACGCCCATTTGTACAACAACCACATTGAACAGGCGCAGCTCCAGCTTTCACGCGATTTCCGCCCTTTACCGACCATGAAGATCAACCCGGAAGTCAAGGACCTCTTTTCCTTCACTTACGAAGACTTCGAATTGCTGAACTACGATCCGCACCCGCACATCAAAGCTGCTGTTGCCGTTTAAGGGGTGACTTTCGAAGAATTATACAAGAAGTACAGCAAGCAGGTGTTCAACCTGATACTTCAGTATGTTCAGAACCAAGAAGATGCCGAAGAGATCACGCAGGATGTTTTCCTGAAAATCCACCAGGCTTTGCCCGATTTTAAGCACGAATCGACGCTCTCAACCTGGATTTACCGCATCAGCATCAATACCTCCCTCGATTTTATCAAAAGCCGCAAACGCAAAAAACGTTGGGCTGTATGGACCTCGCTTTTTCAGTCCGAAGGTTCCGAAACCCGCCACGAAGCGGCCCATTTTGATCATCCGGGTGTAGAGCTCGAGCAAAAAGAAGCCACCCAACGGATCTTCGAGGCCATCAATGGTTTGCCCGACAAGCAGAAAACAGCCCTGATTCTGAGTAAAATTGAACACAAAAACCAGGCGGAAGTAGCACAGATTATGGAACTCAGCCCCAAAGCCGTGGAATCACTCATCCAGCGCGCCAAAACGAATTTATCACAAAATATACAACGCAGCGAAGGATCATAAGCCTTCTGTCGTCTAAACAGTTAGAAGTCATGAAAGACCCAATTGAAATATTAGAACGAATCCAGCCGGTGGAAACTCCACCTTACCTGTATACCCGTATTCTGCAGCAAATTGAAAACAGGCTCGATCGCGTTTCCAAACCGGTGGCCTGGTCGCTCGGACGCATCGGGCTGGTACTTTGCGTGTTGAGCCTGGTGTTATTGCTGGGCAAAAATACCCCCGAAAATACGGACCTGGCTTCGGGAATGAATTTGATGCCACATAATTCCCTGTACCATGACTAAAGCAAAATTCTACGGCTTTCTTTGCCTGGTGCTGCTCCTTTCGAACGGCTTGCTGTTGTATAATGTGCTTCAAGCACCAAAACGGCCGGAAGGGCCAAAAAAACTGATCATCGAAAAACTTGGCTTTGACGAACAGCAAGCTGCTTCCTATGAAAAACTGATCCGCTCGCACCGCAGCAAGATCAAAAAAAGCGAAAAGCAAATCGGCCAGCTGAAAAAAAGGCTCTATTCCGGTTTGGTATCCGAAAACAAAGCCGAAAGCGATTCATTGATCCAACTCCTGGGACAGAAACAAATGGAAATTGAAAAAATCCATTGTGCCCATTTCCGCGAAATCCGCGAGCTTTGCCGGGCTGACCAACAGGATGAATTTAAGCAGTTGAGCAAAGAACTCGCCCGTTTGTTTGATCATCACCGGCCGCCGCACCGCAAATGAAAAAACTGCTGCACCTTTATTTTGTTTTTTGCCTGGCGAATTGTTTTGCCCAGGAGCCAATTTCCGTGGAGCTGGATTTGCTTTTTGGCGCGGAGCAATTCCAATTGGAAAAATGGTACAAGCTGGGCGAGCAGGACAGCGTTTATTTCGAAAGCCTGCGTTTTTACCTTTCAAATTTTGAATTGACCGCTAAGGGAAAAAATTCCTGGAAGGAAAACGAAAGTTATCATTTGATCGACGCCGAAAACCCCGCTTCATGGAAAATCCAATTGAATCCTGCGAAAAATAGCACTTTTGACAGCATCAGCTTTCACCTCGGGATCGATAGTCTAACCAATGCCGGAGGTGTCAGGGGCGGTGATCTCGACCCGGTTAAAGGCATGTACTGGACGTGGCAAACGGGTTACATTCACTTTAAAGCGGAAGGAAAAAGTAATCTTTGCCCGACACGCAAGCAGCAATTCAGCCTGCACATCGGAGGTTTCAGTTTCCCGGACAACACCTGCCAGGAAATCGTGCTGCCCCTCAACGGAACAAAAGCCCGGGTCGCATTTGATCTCCAGGCCTTTATGAAAAAAATCGATCTCCGGACACAAAACAATGTGATGTCACCCGGCCCGCAGGCAGTGGAGCTCTCCCAAAAACTCGCCGCTTTATTTCAAAGCCGATGAAAAGCTTCCTCTTTCTTTTTGTGGCCGTTGCCCTGGCTCTGTTTGCCTTCCGGGGCAAGGAGGAAAAGTATTTTTCCATCCCCAAAAAATGGCCGAAACCAACGTATGATTTTTCGCAAAACAAACTGTCGGAAACCAAAATTAAACTCGGAAGGGCTTTGTTTTACGACCCGCTTTTATCCGCCGACAACACCATTTCCTGCGCCTCTTGCCATTCGCCTTACAATGCGTTTACGCATGTCGACCACGATTTGAGCCACGGGATCGGCGACCGGATCGGAACACGCAACTCCCCTGCCCTGATGAACCTCGCCTGGAAAAAAAGCTTCATGTGGGACGGCGCTATCCTCAACCTGGATGCCCAGGCGCTGGCCCCGATCTCCCACCCGGATGAAATGGGAAGCTCGATTGCACAGGTCGTTGATTTGCTCAATCAATCGCCGCGCTACCGGAAAGCTTTTTACCAGGCTTACGGCGATTCACTCGTGACGGGCGAAAAAACGCTTAAAGCTTTAGGGCAATTTATGGTAACTTTGGTCAGCGCCAACTCAAAATACGAGCGCGTGATGCAGGACAAAGAACAATTCAGCGAGCAGGAAAAAAACGGTTACCGCCTGTTTAAAAACAACTGCGCTTCCTGCCACAAAGAACCTTTGTTTACAAACGACGCTTTTGCCAATAATGGCCTGGAAATTGATTCCGAGCTGAAGGATTACGGGAAAATGAAAATCAGCGGAAAAGCGAAGGATTCTTTGCTTTTTAAAGTCCCTACCCTCCGCAATCTCGAATATACTTTTCCTTATATGCACGACGGGCGTTTCAAAAAGCTCAGCCAGGTCATCAATCATTACGTTTCGGGGGTCCAGCCCGGTAAAACCCTTTCTCCTGAATTGCAAAAAGCAATTGTTTTAAGCTCCAATGAAAAAGTGGATTTACTTGCTTTCCTACTGACTCTTAGTGACAAAAGCTTTGTATTCAATCCTGACTTTGCTTATCCCAAAGATTTTTTTACCCAAGCGCCGAAGGATTGAAGCCGGTATGTCGTCTAACCATACAGAAAACGTTAAACGCTTCAACAACTTATGAAAAAGAATACGATACTTTTCGGCCTGCTCCTGGGCTCAGCAGCAGCTTTCGGCCAAACAAACCCGGCCATTACTTCCTGGCTGCAAAACACAACCGGGATTCTCGGCCGCCATTATGTGAGTGGAAACTCCACCCCGATCCAGGATAATGTGGAAGCCAATGTACAGACCGTACAATATTCCTCAAACTTTGCTTATGTAAGTACAAACGGGATTCCGGCCTACATTACCGGCCCTTTTCTCGACGGGAACCCTTCCGTTGCGACGGATCAGAACGCAATTTTTAAATTTCCACTGAACCCGGTCGAAAATACCGGAACGCCGACAGCTACCAGCATGGGAAATATCGGCGTTTTCATCAATGGCGTTGCCTTATTTGATTACCGTGACGGTGTTTCCTGGGTCAACGCTTCGAGCTCGCTGGCGGGCGGTCCTTTCGGCGGACAGGGAGACGGAATCTGGAACCGCGATGCCGTTGTTGCCGAGCGCGCAGGCTTTGACTGTTCCAAAGGTCACCCGGCCATGGGAAATTACCACCATCACCAGAATCCTTCGGCCTATAACCTGGATTTGAGCGTCATTTCGAATGTTTGCGACCTCTACACAGCCGATGGCTTGTACACGATCGACGACCAGACACATTCGCCGCTCATTGGTTTTGCCTACGATGGTTTCCCGATTTACGGCGCTTACGCTTATGCCAATACGGACGGCACCGGCGGAGTTGTTCGCATGAAATCTTCGTATAATTTGCGTAACATCAGCGTTCGCACTCATTACGCCGACGGAACGGATGTTACTGATGGACCGGCTGTGAACACGACGTATCCTTTGGGCTATTTCAAAGAAGATTACGAGTTTGTCAGCAATGCCGGCGCGGATTACCTCGATGAACACAATGGCCGTTTCTGCGTCACACCGGAATACCCGAACGGGATTTATGCTTATTTCTGTACGGTGGATGCCAACTGGAACTCGGCTTATCCCTATGCTGTCGGGCCAACATTCTACGGCGTGAAAACTGCTGCCAAGGTCAATAACATTACTGAAACGGTAACAACTTACACAGCTTCGGCTGCCATCAGCGAAATTGCGCTCCAAAACCTGGATGTGACCGTTTACCCGAACCCGGTCAGCGATTTGGTTGCGATCCAGATCCCGCAAGCGATGCAGGAAAATTACCGGATCATACTTTACGATATGAACGGTAAAAAAATGATGGAAACGACCCTTTACCAGGGAAGTACAATAGCACATTTCGATACCCGTACACTTTACAGCGGCGAATACAACCTGGAGATCGGAAGCGGGGAAAGCAAACTCGTGAAAAAGATCATCCTGGAAAAATAGAACCACTATTTTCAGATTACAGGAAAAGCACAGTCCCCAGCTGTGCTTTTTTCTTTGCTGTGAAAAGCGTAATTTTGCCGCATGAATGTAAAACTGATTGTAGCAGTTGACCGAAATTCCGGGATCGGGAAAAACAATGACTTGTTGTGGCATTTGCCGGCCGATATGAAATTTTTCAAAGAAACGACCACCGGCCATATTGTGGTAATGGGGCGTAAAAATTACGAATCCATCCCGGAACGTTTCCGTCCGCTGCCCAACCGTGAAAATGCCGTACTGACGCGTCAGCAGGATTTCGAAGCACCGGGTTGCCTTGTTTTTCATTCGCTCGAAGGCTGCCTCGATCATTACCGGAAGGAAAGCGGGCGCCTTGTTTTTATTATCGGCGGCGGCCAGCTTTATGAGGAAGCTTTGCGCCTGGATTACGTGGATGAAATGCTGATCACGCATGTAGACGCGAGCCTTGAGGCCGATACTTTTTTCCCGGCCTGTGACCCGGCCGATTGGGAAGCTGAAATTGTTTCCGAACAGGCGGCCGACGAGAAAAACCCCTACGCTTTTACAATCAAAAAATACAAGCGCATCCGCTGATCCGTTTTTAAACCATTTTAACAGATTTTTGAGTGGACCTGCTCTTTTTTTCCGTAGTTTTAAAGCATTAAACTATAGGATATGTCCGAGAAAAAAGTTGTTACCTTTGGCCGTGTTTTCTGGCCCAGCCTTGTCGCCGTTTTAATCGTTTCCCTCCTGGGAATTTTGCTTTTTTCACTTATTGTTGGTGGTATGATCAGCAGCTTCAGCGAAGAACCGCCGATGAATGTGACGAGCAACACCGTACTTCACCTGACATTGGAGGGCGATCTGGGTGAAAAATCGAGTTCCAGGCTGGACCCTTCCTCCATGGGCGTGCAAAGCGTAACCGGTTTGAGCGACATTCTATACGGTTTTGAGCGCGCCGAAAAAGACGAGCGCATCAAAGGCATTTTCCTTGAAATCAAAGGAGCGCAATGCGGCATGGCAACTGCCGGCGAAATCCGCGATGCCATTGACCGTTTTGAGAAAAAAGGTAAATTCGTGGTGGCCTACCTCAGCGGCGAAGTGATCACCCAAAAGCAATATTACATCGCCAGTGCAGCGAATGAATTGTATGCTTTCCCGACGTCGATGATGGAATTTGTAGGCCTTGGCGCCGAGTTGACGTTCTTCAAACATACACTCGAAAAACTGGGCGTTGAAGTCCAGGTGGTACGCGGCCGTGAAAATGATTTCAAAAGTGCCGTTGAGCCTTTTTTCCTGGATAAAATGAGCGATTCGAGCCGCGTGCAGGTACAGCGATATCTCACCAGCATTTGGTCGGATATGCGAAGCGACATCGCTTCCTCGCGCAAGCTTTCAGCGGAAAAGCTCAACACCATTGCCGAAAACATGAACATCAAACGGGCGGAAGACGCGGTCAGCTACCAGATGATCGACGGCGTAAAATACCGCGATGAAGTGATTTCCCTGTTGGTGAAAAAAACCGGGCAAAAAACAAATGAACTGAAACTGAGCTCCTTTGAAAAATATGCCCGCCGCAAATTCCGCGACAACCAATCGATTGTTCGCATGAACAATCCGAACATTGCGGTACTGGTGGCCGAAGGTGATATTTCCGTAAACGGGACCGGCATGAGTTCCGAAAAAATCTGCAAGGCCCTGCGCGAAATCAGAGCGGACAAAAGCATCAAAACACTGGTATTCCGGATCAACAGCCCGGGTGGAAGCGCCTTGGCCAGCGACGAAATCTGGCGTGAGGTGAAGCTCCTGAAAGAAAAAATGCAAGTCATTGTCTCCATGGGAGATGTTGCCGCTTCGGGCGGTTACTACATCGCAACGCCGGCCGATTATATCTTTGCGGAAAACACTACCATTACCGGTTCCATCGGGGTTTTTGGCGTCATTCCCTACACCGGCAAATTCCTCGAGGACAAACTGGGAATGACTTTCGACCGGGTATCGACCAACAAACATGCGGTCGTTTCAACCAACCGCCGCCTGACTGCCGAAGAATCTGCCATGATCCAGGGAGAAGTCGACGAAATCTATACCGAATTCATCCAACGGGTAGCGGAAGGACGCAAACTGGATCCGAAGCGGGTACACCAGCTGGCGCGCGGCCGCGTCTGGACGGGAACAGATGCTCTGAAAATCGGTTTGGTGGATGAGCTGGGCGGGTTGAATGAAGCCATTGCTTATGCCCGGAAAAAAGCAAAAATTAAGGATGCCAGGGTGGTTTATTATCCGAAAAAGAAAGAAGATCCTTTTGATGCAATCCTCGAAATTCTCGAAGACCAGGAAAGTGGCGAAATACTTTTGAAAAAGCAACAACTCCCACAAGAGTTCCTTGGGTATTACGAGCAATTACTCCAGGTAGAGCAGCTCAACGGTATCCAAATGCGTCTGCCTTACGTCATCAAAATCGACTGAGATGCGTAAGTGGCCGGTTCTTTTCACCTGCTTACTTTGCGTCGGAGTCAAGGCGCAAACGAACTTTCATTCCCCTGACCTGAAACCCGATAAGGAGTACGACCATATTTTTACCAAACCCCTGGCCGGCGATTCGCTTTCGAGCAGTTTCATGATCTGGATCAAAGACACGGTGCGTGTTCACATGCACGAATTTCATTCCGAACATATTTATGTGCTGGCCGGAGAAGCTGATTTTTATTTCAACGATGAAGTTAAACGGATTTCAGCCGGTGATGTGCTTTTTATCCCAAAGAAGAACTGGCATGCCGTGAAAGTCCGCTCAAAAGAGCCTTTGCAGGTTATTTCTGTCCAATCGCCGGGCTTTGATGGGAAGGACCGGGTGTTTTTTGAAGAAACAAAAGCCATTCATTATTTTGGAATAAAACAAATAAGCTCTGTTGATGAATTACTGAACATGACAAGTTTGAAAATTATACGCCAGGGAATGGCTACAGATAAAGCTTTTTTAATCGATCGCGAAACCGGTATCAAAAAATGTAATAACTGCACGATCCATGCAGAAATTGCTGATCTCGACGGAGAATTATTTAAAATCACGTACCGTTTTAGTGATTCGGAAACCAATTATATTGATACCGTAAAAATTTATCAGGATGGGAATCAGTTTAGCGCAGTAAAAAATTCATTTTTTGATCAACCGGTTTTTTATGAGAAGCGAACAGCAATGCTTGATCAGCTTATGCATTATTTCAGTGCAACTTCAGATGATGATCGTGCTCCCGTTTACTTTCTTTGCAAAGAGGATGAAAGCAAAATTGTGCTTTTTACAAAGGATTAAACCACATTCACTTCGCGCTCCAGCTCTACGCCGAATTTGTTGCTGATGTCCTCCAGGATCCGGGAAGAAAGGTCCCAGATCTGGCTGCCGCTAGCGCCCCCGTAATTTACCAGCACCAAAGCCTGGTTTTTGTGTACGCCATAATTGTCAAAGGTTTTTCCTTTCCAGCCGGCCTGTTCGATCAGCCAGCCCGCCGGGATTTTGACTTTGCCTGCTTCGGCAGGATAACTCGGCACATCGGGATGCTTCATTTTTATCTTTTCGTAAACCGATTGCTCTACCACCGGGTTTTTGAAAAAACTGCCGGCATTGCCGATTTGTTTCGGGTCGGGCAGTTTGCTTTGGCGAATGGCAATAACGGCATTACTGACATCCTTGATCGTCGGGTTAACAATTCCCTGTGCTTTCAGCTCACTTTCAATGGCACCGTAAGAGGTATTGATTTTCGGGTTGGTTGACAAACGGAAGATCACGCGGGTAATCACGTAGCGATTTTTCAGGCGGCGTTTGAATACACTTTCGCGGTAGCCAAACTCGCACTCGGTATTTGTAAAACGGTGTAAGCTTTCCGTTTCGAGATCAAAAGCTTCGACTTCCTCGATCCGGTCTTTGACTTCAACGCCATAGGCACCAATATTCTGCATCGGGCTGGCACCCACATTTCCGGGAATCAGCGAAAGATTTTCAAGCCCGGCAAAGCCCTGGTCAACACAGTAAAGCACAAATTCGTGCCACACCTCCCCTGCCCCGGCGCTGATCCAAACCGTTTCACCTTCACGGCGCAGTATTTCAATACCTTTGATTTCGTTTTTGAGTACCAAAGCATCGATGTCTTTGGTCAGTAGAATATTGCTTCCCCCCCCCAGGATAAACAAGCCTTTCCCGTTTTGGGCGGCCAATTGTTCTTTTAATTCATCCAGGTTCTGAAAACGGGCAAAACGGCTCGCTTTGGCCTCTACACCAAAGGTATTGAAGGCTTTTAAATTGACATGCTCGGAAATCATACGCAAAGGTATTCATTTTTCCTGAACACACTTTACAGAACAGCGCATTCAGGGTTTATTTTTCAGCTCAATCAGTTGCAGATAAGGATCAAGGTAGACTTCGTAGCGTTTCAGTACCAGCTCATTGTTCACATCGCTCGTGCTGCATTCATAATCGATGTAATAATAAAGCAATTCATTTTTATCATCAAAAAACTCCTTCATTTCAACAAAGCGCTCATCCAGCATATTGCGGGAATTTCCCTGTACATATTGCCGGGTAAATTCGGAAATCAAAAAGGATTTATCAAGTGACTCATAGCGGTTGGCAACACGCATGACAGAAAGCATGTGGTTGAGAAAATTTGTTTTTTCCTCTTCTTCCAGGCTTTGGAGCTTTGTTTTATACAAGGCATAAAATTCCGCTTCGGCCGGATCCGGGAAAGCATGCGGGTAAAGAAAGGATTCGTCCAAAACGTAGCAAGCATACATGCCGACATCTTTTCGCTGGACATTGGTTATTTCTTTAATTTCTACCCTGCTGATCTTGTTTGCTGCGTCTACGTAGAGGTAGGCAAACACGGCTTCGTATTTGAGCGAATCTTCCAGGCTGAACACATGTTTTTCAAGGTAATAAGCCGCTGTGGTGTCCGTACTGACTATCAATTGCTCCACTTTGATCTCATCTTCCAGTTTTTGGTTCGTCAGCCCCTGTTTTTCGAGCTCATATTTCAGGCCGTACAAGGAATCCAATTTATAATGAGATTGCGGTTTAACAACAGTTTGAACGCCAAACGCAACCGGAACATAACGCATCTTTTGCTGGCTGAAATCCGAACGCAATTGCTCAGTCACCACTTCCCGGCGCTCCTCTTCAAAATCCGCAGGGGTTTTCACGGGCACATAGGTCAGCCCGCCGCACGAAAAAAGAAAAGCGAGCAGTGCCAAACAAAAAAGTAACGCCGCCTGACGCATCATTTTAATTGATTTCGCCGATGGAACGTTCGAGGTCTTTGACATACACATTCACGACTTGCTTGAGGATATTCTCCTGGTCATTTTTACCTTTGATCACCATTTTGGAGCCTTCGTTGTCAGCCGTCAC
>CBINGV010000006.1:0-27471 GCA_966250255.1 uncultured Flavobacteriales bacterium
AATTCCCGCTCGCGGTAAATGAAACAGAAATCAGTCTGGGACTTGCACCCAACCCGGTGAATGAAAGCCTGAGCATTGAAGGCCAAAACCTGGCCGGTGAGCAATATAGCATCTTCTCAGCAGAGGGAAGCCAAATCGCCGGAGGACGACTCCAGGAAGGCAAACAGGAAATCTCAACTTCAGCCTTAAAAAGCGGGATCTATTTTCTCCAGTTGGAAAACCGGGCCGGGAGCCATAAGTTTGTGAAACTTTAAGTTATTTTTTGTCGGTCACGACAATTTCCGGGTTGATCCGGATCAAAGCATCAATAAAGTCCTGTTCTTTCTCCGGGGAGATCAGGACTTCGTCGTATTTTCCATAATGCAGGATCATGCCTTTGGTACTGAGCGCAAACTTCCAGCCGGCAAACACCACGTAGTTCCCCCGTGTGATCTTTGTGATTTCACCAACAGGCAGGCGTTTCCGGAAAAAGGACATGCGCAGCAGCAGCTCCTGCGTATCTGTAATGGTATAGGATGTTTTCAGGATGCTGAGCAGGAAAATATAAAGCGGCACAAAAACCCATAACATAATCAGCAGCTCGTCCGGATTTTCGCGTGCCACCATCAGGAAGACAAAAGAAAAAATAAAGGGGAAAAGCGCCAGCGGGAAGTAAATGATCCAGCCGCGTTTGGATAAAAACCGGGTTTCCATCATACTCATTCTGTTTTATTTGTTACAACTATACCCGGATTTAAACGAAGTAATTCCCCGATGAATTCCTCTTCATTTCGGGGAGAAACCAGCACCTGGGATCCCCCGTATTGAATTATGATTCCTGTATGGCTCAAGGCATATTTCCACCCGATAAAGAACAGGTGATTACCCCGAACCATTTTTTGAATCCGGCTGATCGGGACACGCCTTTTGAAAAACATATACCGCATCGACAGCTCACCCTCATCTATGCTATAATCAACCCTTAAGAAATAAATTAACAAGAGATAGACCAGGGCAAAAAAGCCAAAAGCGAGCAACATTTCCTTGGGGTTTTCCCAAACCAGGATAAAAAACCCAAGCAAAAAAATAAAGGCAACAAAGGCCAGTATCAGGTATAAAAACCAGCTCTTTTTAGATGTAAATTTTTTGTTCATTACTTATTAGCTCAAAAACTACTCACTCCAAAACTACTTAATCTCAATCACCTCTTTCTTCGTAAAGAACTTTTTCTCTACGTCGAAATCAATGAGACCGAGGTTCAATCCGGCCCAACCCACCTGGTTGATGAGCGTGATTTTTCCATCCAGGTTCAATTCCTGGGTCGGTTTCTCCAGGAAAGTGTGCGTATGTCCGCCGATAATCAGGTCAATGCCCTTGGTTTTTTTAGCCAGCACCCGGTCGGAAACCTTATCGTTCAGGTATTCATAACCGAGGTGCGAGAGGCAGATGACCAGGTCGCATTTTTCGTCCTGCAATTTCGTCACCATATCCTGCGCACGTTCGATCGGGTCGAGGTATTTTGTTTCGCCGTAAAGCTTGTCCGGAACGAGGCCTTTCGGTTCGATCCCGACACCAAAAACGCCTACTTTCAGGCCGCCTTTTTTAAAGATCTTATATTCCTGGGTCAGGCCGTCAAGTACCGTATTCCGGAAGTCGTAATTGGCACATAAAAACGGGAAATCCGCATGCTGCTTCGCCTTGCGGAAACCTTCCATCCCGGCATCAAAATCGTGGTTTCCCATCGTAGCGGCATCGTAGGCCATCTTGCTCATTACCTTCATTTCCAGCTCGCCTCCGAAACGGTTGAAATAAGGTGTTCCCTGGAAAATATCCCCGGCATCAAGCAGCAAAACCTGTTCTTCTTCCGAACGGATATGCTTCAGCAGCTCATAACGCGCCGCTACCCCTCCCCTGTTCGGGAATTTGGCATGATTCGGCGGAAAAGGATCAATGTTCGAATGCGTATCATTGGTATGCAGGATAGTCAGCTGTTGCTTCTTTGAGCTTTCCTGCGCCATCAGTGAAGGACTGAGCGAAACTGCTGCTGTGCCCAAAATGGTTTTCTGTATAAACTCTCTCCGTTTCATCATTCCGGGATTATACGTTTTTCATTATTTTCATACAAGGTTTTCCCCGTAATGGATTCCAGGAAAAGATCACGCAGCAAAACACCTGTTTCCTGCAATTCCAGCATGTTCTTACGGATAAATGAAGCATTGTCACCGCCATTCAGCAGGTAATCGCTGGTTAGCAGCCAGAAATCGTGCTCCACCCAGGGCTTTTTATCCCCGTCAAGCAATTGGCCCCGATCAATGTAAAAACCTTTGATCGGATGGCCTCCGCTTTCGAGGATCCAGTTTTTCATTTCTTCCGCAGCGCTCGCCTTGAGCTTTACAAAAACCAGGTAGTTATCGAAAGGCAGCAATTTGAACACATCGCCGTAAACGACATCCCCCTTGTTGATGGTTGAGCGCAGCCCCCCGAAATTCAGCAGGCAAAGCGTTTCACCGCGACCATCCATCATCGGGGAAGCCATCAGCTGATCTGTCACCAGGTTGCCCAGGTTGCCGTTCGGCCGCTCATTTACGAAACCCGCCATAGAAACCGCCACCTTTTTGTTCATTTCCGAATCCAGCGCCAGCTTGTAGGGCGAAACGATGGAATCAACGGGGTTTTGAGCTGTTTTTTCGGCTGAAACAGGAATACTTTGTGTTTCAATCGACTTGTTCAATACAAAAGAGCAGGCCGTAAGACCTGCTCCAATGAAAAGAAATATGCTATTTCTAAATGACATTATTCAACCACAAAGTTTGTTTTAACCGTGCCAAGTGGAGTATTAACTGTTACGATGTATGCACCGGCTTTGAACGCATGTGTATTCAACGTTTCCAATTTGCTGTTCAACGCTGTTTTGCGCATGATTTCACGGCCTTGCAGATCAACAATTGTAAAATCGCTGATTTCGGTTCCGTTTACCTGCAGGTAAATCACATCCTGGGCCGGGTTAGGGAATACCACGAGGCTCTTCTGATCGAGCTTCAGGTTCTCGTTTCCAAGCGTACAGGCATTGACGTTATAAGTCATGTTGGAGAAATCGATGAAGCAAACAAAGTCCGCGCTGTCAATGAACGGGTTACGGTTGTTCTGGTTGGCAAACATTAGCTCGTGGCGCGCAATTTCGTAATTGTCCGGAACATCGGCAAAGTGCCAGTCTTTGAGGATCATCTGGTCCTGGCCGCTTGGCAGGTTCCAGGTGTTCCCGTCAACCCCGTTGTAAGCAATACACATGTAGAACATCGCACGGGCTGCATTTCCTTTTTGCTTCGCACGCGGCTCGTAGCACATCTGTCCGTCATCGTCCAATCCTACAGAGCCTTCGAGGTAGTTGAAGAGTACTGTTCCGGTGATTTCACCCATCGGGAGGTTACTGCGCGGTGTATTTGCCTGCTGCAGGTTGGTTGGGTACAGGTTGTGCTGATCGCTGTATTCCGGCAAAGCGGAAGCATCAAAAGTCGGCATCCAGGAATGTGCAAAACTGTGCTCGCGGCTGTAGCCGATTGTTGTCCAGTCGAACGGGTCCATGAACACTTTGTTCTCACCGGAGTAAGCACAAGTTACATAAGATTGTCCGGCAGTGGTATCTTTCACTTCGAAATTCTGCATGACTGTTGATTTGTAAGCCGCATAAGTCTGCACCGTGTGCGGGTTTACTTTGGCTGTCAGCTCGGCGATCAGGGTACTCTCTGCGGAAGTGATGCCGGAATAGTAAGAACCAATGTTTGAACCCGGAGAAGAAACAGAACCGGTCAACGGAGCCGAAGTCAGGTAGTTTTCATAGCCTGCCGGGCCATTATACGGATAAATAGCGAAGAAATACGTCTGGTTGGCAATCACACCACGTGGAACAATCGCTGTTGACAAACCGGAAGCAGCCACTTTGGATGATCCGATATAGTCACCACGCATGTAGTTTGTTCCGTCTACCGGGAGGTCTGTCGGAGCAGAGCCGTTTTTCCAGAGCACGAGGTATTTTTCAGCGGAAGGAACTCCGTCAAAATTGATCGTAAAGGTCCATGGCTTTACGTTGGAGAAAACCAGGTTCGAAGCACTGGCAGCAGGCTCATCGGCCAAGCCGTCAACACCCACGGCATCCAGGTTGATGATGTATGGGTTTTCGTCCGCATCGTCGGAAGCAATTTCAATCACAGCCGAGCGGGAACCGTTTCCAACAGGCGTGTAAAGAATGTTAAACGTTTGCGTAGCGCCTCCTGCGATCGACAAAGTCGTGAGGTCCGAAGAGAAATCAGCAGCATTGGTCCCGGTAAACATCGCTCCCGTTACACTCAGGGTACCTACACCATGATTTTCAACCGTTACCGTTGTGCTGGCATCGTTACCGATCACATAAGTTCCGTTCGTCAGGATGGTGTTACCACCAATGGTGACATTAATTTCCTGCTGCGGCGCAACATAAGCCACAATATCGTTCAGGTCGCGCGGAAGGATCTGGTAATTGGTCTGGAACTGGCCTACCAAACCGCTTACGCTTACCGGCCCTGTCGGGATTGCCGTGCCTACCATGTTTGTACCCGTAGTGATACGCACCTGCAGGGTGTTGGTCCCATCTGTCAGGTTGTAGTTCGTATTCGCTGCGAAAGAACCCGTTTCTACGAAAGTGACATTCTCAATCTTGATCAGTCGCGCCTCGATGGATTCATTGACGAGCGTGATCGGAACGGCCGGGGCTACCGGGATTCCAACGTTCTGAATATTCTGGTGGGAGTTTACCGGGGAAATTTCCAGCAAACCGTTAAAATCCATCAAAACACCGGTTACGCTGATCGAGTCACCGCGTCCTACACCTGAAAGGGAGCTTCCGTAAGCCGCAATTGCTCCGGTAGCGTCCTGGAGGTAACGGATGGAGCCCAGCTCCGAACCGTTGGTTGCTACCCCTTTTACCGTAACGGTTTGCCCGATAGCAAAGTTATTTCTTGCATCAAGAATATCATCCTGCGCATAAAAACAGGAAGAAAGCAATGCAAATCCGATTAAAAGTTTATTTTTCATGCTTTTGTTTTTCGTTTATTTAAAATTGAATCGCAACGGAGATGTTGTAGCGGAAACCTTGTCCTACCATAACAGCTGCCGATTGGGCATCAAAATTCTTTGGTAAATAATAATTGTCTGTTGCATCGGTCAATGTGAATGAATTCAGTGCATTGGTGATGCTTCCGTTCACAAAAAGATCGCATTCTTTGAGCTTATACCTGTAACCCGCAAAGAAATTCAGCAAACCGTAAGCCGGCAATTTCCAGGCATCGCGCCCGCCATTCACCCCGGAAAGGCTGAACGGGTCAAACTGGGCATAGTAACGGTCGAAATACATGTACTGCACTTTCACGTAGAAATTCTTGAAGGCTTCGTAACGGAGGGCAGCGCTGTAAACCGATTGCGCCGCATCACCAACGTGTACGCCTTTAGCATCGAATGATACCGTATCATTGATATCCGGTACAAAAACGCTTTTGCTGGAATTCCATCTCCAGTCCCCGTAGGAGAGCATGATTTCACCGGAAAGTTTCTTGCCTATTTTCCAGGCCATGTCTACTTCTCCACCAAGGTGAATGGCATCCATTCCGTTGATGTTGATGCGAATGGTGGATGTCGGGTCGTTCGGGTCAGGAATCGCTAAACCGAAAGGGAAGGGCTTGTTGACCCAGTTGGTCGCATAACCGTTCACGTTGATCCCGAAATTTTTCTTGGCATAGGAATAACCGGCTTCAACCGCCAGGATTTTTTCGTTTACCAATTCCTGGAAAAATTTGTTTTCGTTGTTGTCAACTACATTGCTGAACATCGGCGTCCGGGAAAGGTAACCGGTATTCAGGAAAACAACAGACTCTTCGTTGATGGTATAGCTGGCACCCATTTTAAAGGTAAAGCCAGGTACCCATCTCCATTCGGTCTGGAAATACTCCAGTCCTTCGGAATTACGGTCGTAAGTCTGCCCGTTGTAAGTCACCGTATCATTGTAACCGATGCGCAGGGTCGTGTCGCCCAGGTCAAGCACTTTTTTCTGGAAATAATCAATTCCCTTGTAACCGTTATAAATCCCGGAAAGGTTAACGAATGTTGTCCAGCGGGTATTGGAATACTCCACTTGTCCGAACATACCGCCCCACTGCACAAGCCCGTCGCGGTGATTTTCGTAAGGCTTGGTGGCATCCGCGAGCTTATCGCCTACACGCAGCACCGGTGAAGCCTGGTTCTGGTTGCTTGTATTGACATAATAGTCCCCTCCGAGCAGGTTGTTGATCTCGCGGTAATGTGTCCCTTTGTAGTTCCGGTAATCCAAACCACCGGAAATATTCAGGTTCTTGGAGTATTCATAATTGAACTGACCGAGGTAACCTACCCAAAAGTGGTTGTTCACCGCCGAAGTAATGATCTGGTTGGATTTGTATTCCGTCGGGTGGTAGTAAGGGTCAACCGTAGAAACCGTCTGTCCGAAAACAACCTGGCTCTGGTTGTTAAGCTTTACCTGGTCCCAGTTAATGGTTCCATCCGGGTTGCGCACCGCTGCACCATAATTGGACAAGCGCGTCCCCCCACCGCGGCCGATGGAAGAATACACAATATTTGAGATCGATAATTTTTTGTTCACCTGCCAGAAATCCTTCAGGGTAATCTGTGGCTTCTGGTAGTAATTTGTGCGCTCGTTCAGGATTTCTTTTTTACCGTCGGCATTGGTCACATAGCCCCAGTGTTCGTTGAAGCGCATCCCACGGTCGCGGATTGCTGCCGTATCGATTGCCACACCGAGGTCGCTGGCTACATCACTGTTCCAATATTGAACCGGCTGGTTGAAAGAACGCTGTCCGTGCTGCTGAGGGGCCGTAAAGGCACTCAGGGAAAGCAGGTGTTTTTTCATTTTCTTCTGCACTTTGGCATAAAGGAAATAGCCCTGTGTCGGTGTGCCGTCCACCCAGCCGTTACCTTGCTTGTAAGACCCGGATAAGGTTACTCCGAAACCATTTTTCAGCAGGCCTGAGTTGTAGGACAAGGAAGAGCGTAAAAACATACCGGAAGCCAGCTCCTGCTTGAAGTTAAAGCCCTTTTTGCTCCCGATACCGGAAGTAATGATATTCATCGTTCCACCGATGGAAGGCATGGCAATTTTCGTAGCACCCAAACCGCGCTGCAGCTGAACGTTGGAAGTGATCGCATCGAGACCAAACCAGTTGGACCAGTACACGGCACCGTTTTCCATATCGTTGACCGGCACCCCGTCAATCATCACACCGATGTTGCGCTGGTCGAAACCGCGCACCGTAATCCGGGAATCCCCGTCACCACCACCGGTTTGCGTGGCATATACACCTGGCGTTGAATTGAGGAGCATCGGCAGGTCACGCGAGCCCAGCTCTTCCTGAATTTTCTTCGGGTCGATTTTCGTTACCGGGATCGGCGTTTTGCGATCGGTCACGATGTTCCCCACCACTTTGATTTCTTCCAGCTCAAGACTTCCGCCCAGCGTGATTTCTACCGTCAGGTTAGCTTCTTTTACGTCAACTTCGCGAACAACCGTATCGAACGAATGCATCGTTACCGTCAGCTGGTATTTGCCTTTCGGAACGTTATCGAACATGGCCTGACCGTCAATGTCGGACATGGCTTTGAATTTATCGGACAAAATCACTTTTGCCCCTGAAACAGGTTGTTTAGTACTGTAATCCGTCACTTTCACCGTCACCTGACTTTGCCCGAAAGACAGGAATGGTAAGAGGAACATTAAAAAAACAAGATGTTTGCTCATATTCTCAGGCATAAAAAAGGTCGGACGAACCGACCTGTTAAACAGTAAATAGTAAATATCCGATTACTTGATAATGACTCTTTTCGAAACGATGCCGTCACCCGTCTGGACTTTCATGATATAAACGCCCGGGAGGTCGGTGATCTTCACATGTGCTTCGCTTGCATTAAAGCGCTGGTTTTTCACTACCTGGCCGAGGCTGTTGTAGATCGTTACCACTTCAACACCGGAAGCCGCTTCAACGGTAAACAAACCATTGGAAGAAGGGTTCGGGTAAACAGCAAAGGAAGCTTTTACTTCTTTTGCAATGTCATTGACTGCCGCATCGCCGCAGTTACAGCTGTGGTTACCAAGACTTCCCCAGTTACCGAAAGGGATCGGATCACCGTCACCGTCTACGATGGTATCGCCGTTTTCGTCAAACAGGTAATAAACTGCCGGAATAGTATCGTATTCCAACAACGGGTCAAAGAAGGAAATGTTCAGGTTTGTCACCCCTTTTACTACGGAAGATTTTCTGATCATTGAATGGTCCATGGTTACCACTTCACCGGCACCGTTGTTGTACGGGAAAGCAGTTGACCAGCCCGTGTCCGGCCCGGGGTTTTCACCCACTTTACCAAAAATATCAACAATCGTCAGGGCAGGAGTCATGGAAACCAAAGTCGTAGTGGCCGTACCGCTCAAAGTTCCCTGAAAAAGGATCACGGCATCATTCCCGTTCCAATAGAACGAGTTGCTTGTATTGTAATCCGGAGCAAAGAACCCGTCTGCACGCACCTGGAGTGAATCCCAGATCGGAGCTTCCTGGCCTGTACCGTTCGGATCTCTTTTATCAAGAACCGCTACAAAAACACTGTGCGGGGCAACAGTACCGGACAATTGAACGGCATTCGCCTTCGTTACGGAACCGATGGAAGCACCATTGGATGCACGGGCTACAACATATCCGCTCAGGTCAACAGCAGAGCTGGTCGGGTTGTAAATTTCAAGGGCTTTGTTGTTTGACCATCCTTCCACGTACTCGGAGATAAAGATCTTTGTACAATCCTGTGCGAAGCTGGCGCCAAAAGTGAATAAACTAACAAAAAGTAATACTTTTTTCATACAAAAGAAATTATGGGTTAATTATATACTAAACTTAAATACAATAACGAATAAACCGCTCAGAGGGTTTGTAGTATCATCATTTTTTTAAAGACCTACTTCCTGATGGTTTCAAACCGGAGTGCCGATTATCAAGGAGATCACCAAAAAGCTTGAGCAAATTTAAAAATAAAAATTCATACGGTTATGATATTTATGTTAACAATTTGTAATCTTTTTACACAAGCGGTAAATCCGGTATGATTTTTAATTGATAATTTAGCACAAAATTCAAATTCACCATGTTAACACAAAGAATCTTTGCTACCGCTTTTGTCGTGGTTTCTCTTTTTTCCTTCGGACAGGAAAGCACCGCGGAACTGAGCGTTGAAAAAATCTGGAAAAAGTACGAGTTTTATCCCAAGAGCTTCCCGGGCTTCTACAGCATGAAGGACGGAGAGCACTTTACGCGCATCAGCCAGGACGAGCGTAATTTCAGTATTACGAAACACGCCTTCACCAACTACAGCGGCGGAGGTGAGGTGCTCGTTAAACGCGAAGACCTGCTTTTTAAAGGACAATTCATCGGCGTGGAAGAATATTCATTCAACGAAGACGAAAGCAAAATGCTCATAACCACCAATATGCAGGGCATTTATCGCCGTAGTTACGTGGCGGATTTTTTCATCCTTGACCTGAAAACGAAAGAGCTGACGATTCTCGATGATAAAAACCAGCAAAAAACCCTGGCGACTTTTTCCCCGGACGGAACAAAAATCGCTTACATTTCGCAGAACAACCTCTTTGTGAAAGACCTCTCCAGCGGCAAAATCATGCAGCTGACTACGGATGGCAAGCAAAACGAGATCATCAACGGTACCACAGACTGGGTGTACGAGGAAGAATTCGCCATCACGAAGGCTTTCGACTGGTCGCCGGACAGCAAGCAGATCGCTTTCCTGAAATTTGACGAGCGTTTTGTAAAGGAATTCCAGATGGCTTTTTACGGGGAGCTTTACCCGATGCAGTATAAATTCAAGTACCCGAAAGCCGGTGAAGACAACTCTAAAGTGACAGCATATATTTACAATGTCGGCAGCAAAAAATCAAGCCTCATTCCGCTGGGTGAATACGAATACATTCCGCGCCTGAAATGGGCACCGGTGCAGAACCACCTGGTGATCCAAACCCTGAACCGCCATCAGAACCATGTGAAATACAACTTGATTGACGCCACAGGAAAAGCCATCACGTCCAAAGTGATCTTCGAAGAAAAATCGGAGGCTTATGTAGAAATTGACGACAACCTGCTGATCCTGAAAGACGGCAAATCTTTGCTCCGCACGAGCGAATCCTCCGGCTACAACCAGATCCAGCAAGTATTCTTCAATGGGGAAAGCAAGGCGGTAACTTCCGGGAATTTTGACATCATCGAGTTCCTCGGGATTGACGAAAACACAAACACCATTTTCTACACGGCAGCCGAAAAAGGCCCGATTTACAAAGGAATTTACAAAATCAACCTGGACGGCAGCGGCAAACAGGCGATCAGTAAGGAAACAGGCTATAACACTGCTGAGTTTTCCGAAGGCATGAAATACTTCATGAAGATTTCTTCCGATGCCAACACCCCGGCAAGATACACACTTTGTAACAGCAACGGCGATGAGCTGGCGGTGCTCGAAAGCAATGAAAAACTGATCAAGCGCATGAAAGAACAGCCGCTTGTACAGAAAGAATTTATGGAAATACAGGGTGCTGACGGCAAACTGAATGCCTGGATGATCAAGCCGGCCAACTTTGACCCGAAGAAAAAATACCCCGTTTATATCAATATTTATGGTGGACCAGGATCCAACACCGTGACCGACGATTTTGACGGCAACGATTATTTCTACCATCAGTTACTGGCACAAAAAGGCTATATCGTTTTCAGCGTTGACCCGAGAGGAACGATGTACCGCGGTGCAAAATTTAAAAAATCCACTTACCTGCAAATGGGCAAGTTTGAAACCGAAGATTTCATTGCCGCCGCGAAAGAATTGCAGAAGATGCCTTACGTAGATGCGTCCCGCATAGGAATCCAAGGATGGAGTTACGGGGGCTATATGACCTCACTCGCCATGACCAAAGGAGCTGATATTTTCAAGATGGGGATTGCCGTTGCACCGGTTACAAACTGGAGATTTTACGACAATATCTATACGGAACGTTTCATGCGTACACCCCAGGAAAATGCTTCAGGATATGATGACAATTCACCGATCAATTTCGTGAAAAACATCAAGGGGAAATACTTCATTATCCACGGCTCCGGCGACGATAACGTGCACTACCAGAACACCATGGAGATGATCAGCGCCCTGACGGAAGCGAATGTCCAGTTCGACATGTTCATTTACCCGAACAAAAATCATGGGATTTACGGGGGAAATACACGCAACCATTTGTTTAATATGATGTTAAAATACACCCTGGAAAACTTATAATTAACAGGGCTAGTGTTAGCTGTTTAAGAACGAACAAAATATTTTAACAAAAATGTTTTGAATCTAATTTTCTTTCATTACTTTTAATGCCGATTAAAAAAATGTAATTGTGTTAAAATGAGTGAAACTGCAAAAATTGAGCTGGACGGACAGGTTTACGAGTTCCCGGTAATTGAAGGGACAGAGAAGGAAAAAGCAATCGATATCAGCAACTTACGATCAAAAACGGGGTACATCACCCTGGATACGGGCTACAAAAATACGGGAGCTACAACGAGTAGCATTACGTTCCTCGACGGTGAGGAAGGTATCCTGAAATACCGTGGCTACCCGATCGAGCAGCTGGCAGAGAAAGCGACTTTCCTCGAAGTGGCCTACCTGCTCATTTACGGTGATCTCCCTACGAAAACAGAATTAGAGAAATTCAACAATGACATCACGAACCATACGTTGGTACACGAGGATGTGAAGCAGTTTTTCGAAGCTTACCCGGCGAAAGCGCACCCGATGGGGGTTTTATCTTCCATCATTTGCTCACTTTCCACTTTTTACCCGGAGTCGCTTGACCCGAACCGCAGCGCCGAGGCGAAAAACCTCACTGTACTGCGCCTGATGGGTAAAGTTCCGACCTTAGCTGCCTGGGCTTACAAAAATGCGATGCGCCATCCGTTCATGTACCCGCGCAACGAGTTTGACTACTGCAAGAACTTCCTGCACATGATGTTCGCCCTGCCGACACAGGAACTGGAAATCGACCCGGTTGTTGTTGACGCCCTGAATAAATTATTGATCTTACATGCCGACCACGAGCAGAACTGTTCTACTTCCACCGTAAGAATTGTCGGTTCGTCCCAGGCAAACTTATACGCAACAATCGCTTCCGGTATTGCTGCACTCTGGGGCCCGCTCCACGGTGGTGCCAACCAGGCCGTGATCGAAATGCTGGAGAAAATCCACAAAGACGGCGGCGACGTTGACAAATGGGTACTGAAAGCGAAAGACAAGGATGATTCCTTCCGTTTGATGGGCTTCGGTCACCGCGTTTACAAAAACTTCGACCCGCGTGCAACGATCATCAAAAAAGCGGCGGACGACGTATTGGAAAAACTGAAAATCAACGATCCTTTACTCGAGATTGCCAAAAAACTGGAAAAAGTTGCGCTGGAAGACGATTACTTCAAATCCCGCAACTTGTACCCGAACGTAGATTTCTACTCCGGGATCATTTACAAAGCTTTGGGCATCCCAACCGAAATGTTCACCGTGATGTTCGCTTTGGGCCGTCTCCCGGGATGGATCGCACAGTGGAAAGAAATGACGGAAAACAACGAGCCGATCGGCCGTCCGAGACAAATTTACACAGGACACGTACTGCGTAACTATGTTCCGATCGAACAGCGTTAATATTTTCAATATTAAATAATTATTAAAAAGCCATCTTTACCCGGGTGGCTTTTTTTATTCGCCATTAAGCCCTAAATATTCATTTTCAATCGGTTTAGTGTAAAACTTCATCGATTTTTTGATAAATAGTGCCCCTTCGTTTTGTTTTAATCGGTTTTTTTTTTATATTTTTGTAAACGATTTTGCTTGCGTATTCACGGAAGCTAAATAAAACGTGTGATTTTGAAAGAAAATTGTACACATCAATTTAATCTTACTCTTGATAAAATCATTGGCTTTTGTATGGATCGAATTTTGATAAATCGATTTAGTTTTTTGCTGCTGATTTTCACACTATCGTTTTCAAAGACATTTTCTCAGGCAACACTTTTCGTCCAGGATTTCGAAGCAGCTCCGGCAACGCCAACGATGACCTTTACGAATGTCAACGGAGGAAACTTCAGCGCTTCATCCGCAGCAGGCGATCGCCCCGCAACATCTCCATTCTTCACATCGGGTTCACGTGGCTGGGGGGTAGCTAATGCTACGTCTACCCTAACTTTTGGAAACCTCACCGGACTGGGGGCATGTAATACAAAATACTTTGAATTCAGGCTAGCTGCCTTTTCTATCGGTTCAACCGGAAATGGAATGGAATCAGCTGACCTCGTTACGGTTGAAGTTTCATTGGACGGTGGTACAGCCTGGTCCCGTGAAATAACGATCGGTGGAAATGCCGCAAGCGGTAACTCCTATTGGGCTTTTGCTGCAACCGGGATAGCTTCGCAAACATACGACGGAGACAACACACCGCTTGCATTCAACGCCCCTTCAGGCGGCAGTAACGCAGCCGGGCATTCAACCGTTAGGGTGAACCTTCCGAATGCCTGTACGCAGGCCCGGATCCGGATCACTTTGCTGACCAACAATGCAGCAGAACGCTATGTTATTGATGACGTTAAATTGATCGCAACCTGTCCGGTAGGTTGTACACCGGATGCACAGCCAACTGTGGAGGCCAGCACTGTGACTATTAGCGAAGGCTGTACTTCTGCCCAGATCAATTTTACAAACGGTGATGGTACTTACCGCATGATTGTTATGGGTACCAACTGTACTATTACCGATCCGGTTGACCAGACAAATTATACCTCAAGCAGTACTTTTGGTTCAGGAAACACAACCGGTGCCGGCGACTATGTCGTCTATAACGGATCAGCGGCCACGACGATAGTCAGCGGTCTAACCCCAGGGACTTCTTATTGTTTCAAGATCTATGAATATAATGGGGCCTCATCCAATTGTACCGAAAATTACCTGAACGCCACTTTTAGTACAACTTTTACCACACTGGCCAGCTGTGCCACACCGCAAATCCGCTCGATACTGGTGAATGCCTGTACGGTGGCTGAAGGCACGGACGAAGTGGTGATCATTGCGAACGGCAACTCTGCGCTGGATGTAGACGATATTCAAATTGATTTCCCAAGCGGTGGCTCCTTCTGCAATTCCGGTTGCGGCGGGCAGACTTTTGTGAACAATGCAAGCTACGTAAATGACCTGAACACACTTGCCGGTTGCGCGCTCTTCATTTATGCAACAACGATCCCGGCAAACGCTTCGGTTGTGGTTTTCACCGGGTCGACGCCAACGATGACCTTCAATTATTCTTCCGAATGCCCGGGAGGAGGACCTTACTATGTCCTTTTTTGCAACAATACGAATACTGCCGGACGTTTTGCTAACGCAGCAGATGCGAACAGAACACTTACGGTTGATTTCAATGGCTCTACCGATGCCGTTACTTTTTATTCCTCGAATGCCAATACGGGCTCCGATGGGGACTACGTAAGCTTTGACAATGCCGGTAATCCAAGTTATGGAAATACCGCAGCTTGCTCCACGCCGATTATTCTCCCGGTTGACTGGCTGAATTTTAACGTAGAATCGGAAAAAAATACAGCAATTCTGAACTGGGCAACCCAGACAGAGCGCAACAACGCTTATTTTGACATCGAAATGGCGAATGAATACGGCCAGGAATTCAGCAAGGTCGGCCAGGTAAAAGGCGCAGGAAGCTCCAGTCAGGTAAAGCAATACACATATGAGCTGAACGATATTGCCGAGGGTTACTACTATTTCAGGTTGCGCCAGGTAGATTTTGACGGGAAATCAACTTTTTCAGAAACACGCAGCGTCAGCATCACCGGAAATGAATTTGCGATCAAAAAAATTACGACAGACCAGGACGGGACACATTTTATCATGAATGAGGACCTCAAGCCCGGCTCGGTCATCCGTCTCCACGAAATCACCGGTAAACTGGTGCACGAATCCGTTTACAGCGGCTCTTCGAATAAAATTGACATTGACCGCCCGGTCAGCGGGATGCTTATCCTGAGCGTTGAGCACCCTTTCGATGGGATTTCTACCTTTAAAGTTATCCTCCCCTAACGCTTTTTTGCTTTTGTATTAGAATAAAAATTCTACCTTTGCAGCAAAGCTTTTATTTATGTCAAATAATTTATTAAAAGGAAAAAGAGGAATCATTACCGGCGCTTTGGACGAAAATTCAATTGCCTGGAAAGTAGCGGAAAAAGCACATGAGCAAGGCGCTACCTTTGTTTTGACCAACGCACCGATCGCCATGAGAATGGGTGAAATCAATGCTTTGGCCGAAAAAACAAATTCAAAGATCATTCCGGCGGATGCTACCAGCGTGGAAGACCTCACCAAATTATTTACGGAAGCCCAGGAAGTGTTAGGCGGTAAAATCGACTTTGTGCTCCATTCCATCGGGATGAGTGTAAACATCCGTAAAAGCATTCCTTATACTGAATCCAATTACGATTATTTCTCGAAAGGAATTGATGTTTCTGCCATGTCTTTACATAAAATGCTGGCCGTAGCGAAAAAACTGGATGCCATCAACGAATGGGGTAGTGTTGTTGCCCTGACGTACATGGCTGCCCAGCGTACTTATCCTTTCTATACCGATATGGCGGACATCAAAGCCATGCTTGAATCGATTGCCCGCAGCTTCGGTTACCACTACGGCGTGGAGAAAAAAGTGCGTGTAAACACTGTTTCCCAGTCTCCGACAAAAACAACTGCCGGTTCAGGGATCAAAGGTTTCGGTGATTTCTATGAGTATGCCGATGCCATCTCCCCGCTTGGAAATGCTTCCGCGGAAGATTGCGCAAACTACTGTATTACGTTGTTCTCCGACCTTACCCGCATGGTGACGATGCAAAACCTCTTCCACGACGGAGGTTACTCATCTACCGGTGTAAGTAACGAAATTATGATGAAAATGGGCGAGTAAGATCTCCCTCAAAATACGGAAAGCGCTCTGGAAACGGGGCGCTTTTTTTATTCACGTGGTTTTTTTGCCACCAAGACACTAAGACACGAGGCGGGCACAAAGATTTGATGATAATGGATTAGGAATGATTAATTATAAATAAGCTTGGTTTCTCCTTCGTGCACCCCTTGAGCCCTGGTGTCTTAGGGGTCAAAAAAATATTTTCATTATTTTCAATTTATATTGAAAGTTTTGTATATTTGTCTTATGGAAATCCAGGAAGCAAAACGGACATTTATCTCCCTCTGGGGAAATTTTGGCACACAATGGGGCATCAACCGCTCCATGGCCCAGGTGCACGCTTTGTTGCTTTCAAGTGAAGTGGCACTCAGTACAGAAGATGTAATGGACGAATTGAAAATTTCCCGGGGAAATGCCAACATGAACCTGCGCGATTTGCTGAACTGGAACCTGGTTTATAAAAAATCAGTGATCGGTGACCGGAAAGAATATTTCTTCGCGGAAAAAGACATGTGGGAAGTGGCTAAACGTATTGTAAAAGAGCGCAAGCGCCGAGAAATTGAACCGCTGATCCAGCACCTCAACGAAATCCACAGTGGCCTCTCGAAGACGGATTCCGGCGAAAAAGAATTTGCCAAAACGATCGAAGACATCAACCAGATGGTTTCCCGCCTGAACTCGCTTTCCGACACCTTGCTGAAAGCCGACTAGCACGCCTTTTTCGGTTTGTTTATGAAATATTTGAAAAAGTAAAAAAATTTGACCTTAATTTTCAATTATTCCTGAAAGTTTAGAAATTTAAAACATAAATTATGGAAACACACCCCCGACTACAGCTCATTTACGACCAGGATTGTCCGTTGTGCAGCTGGTACACCAAATTATTTGTGAAATACGGTTTCCTGGAAAAAGACGGTCGCGTCGCCTTCCGGGACATAGCCGATAAAACGGTGCTGAATTTTGACCTGCAAAAAGCGAAAAACAAAATAGCACTGCTTGACAATTCCACGCGGGAAACCAGCTACGGGATAGACAGCCTGCTGAAAATCCTCGGACAAAAACAGCCCTGGATAGAAAGCGTTGGCAAATTCAAGCCGGTTTATTTTCTCCTCTGCCTGCTTTACGCTTTTATCACGTATAACCGTAAGGCTTTTGCTCCCAGTCAATGCATGGGCTACTGTGATTGCTATCCGAGCCGTTCCCTTTTCTGGCGAACCACGCTCGTCCTGTTGATTGGTTTGTTTGTTAACCATATTACTTCCATTTACTTCTCCCAGCACCTCGGCACCTGGTTCGTGGGACAGACCTATTGGCTCGACAGCATGTTTTACCTCAGCCAATTTGCCGTTCTTTTCATCGTTTTCAGGTTGACCGGACAACAAAATTTCTACGATTACGCCGGACAAATTGCCGTTGTTTCCCTGCTCGGGGCTTTTGCCCTGCAATTTTTCCATTGGGGACTGAGCGCGGTTGCAGCCCTGGGGATCGAAATCGGAATGCTTGAACCCTTCTGCTACGGCATGGTGTACCTTTTTATGCTGTACGAGCACAAACGCCGTTGCCAGATCCTGGGCATTCACTGGCACATGAGCCTCGCCTGGATTTTATTCCGTTTTGCAATCTATCCTTTTGCTTTTGTTCTTTAAATTTGACATATGAAGATGATTTTATTCGGTGCGAACGGTTTCATGGGAAAACACATCGCATCTTATTTTTCGGAGAGTTACGAGGTCGTTTGCGTGCAGCGCAAGCTTGATGCTACTAAGGAAAATATCCGATTTGTAAGCTGGGACGGCAAAAATCCCGGGGACTGGTGCCGCGAGCTTGATGGCGCTCATGTAGTGATCAACCTGGCCGGAAAATCGGTCGATTGCCGCTACACCGAAGAAAACAAAGCTGCCATTTTCAGTTCCCGACTGGATAGCACACGTGTGATCGGGGAAGCGATCCGGCAATGCGTGAACAAGCCAAAAGTCTGGCTCAATGCGGCCAGTGCAACGATTTACAAACATGCCTTCGAGCCTATGACGGAAAGTCACGGCATTATAGGCGAAGGTTTTTCGGTGGAAGTGTGTAAAGCCTGGGAAAAAACCTTTTTCGAGTTCCGGGATTTGGGCGTGCGGCAGATCGCCTTGCGCACAGCCATTGTTTTAGGAAATGATGGTGGGGTGATGAGCCCTTTTAAAATGCTGACCAAGCTGGGCTTTGGCGGTAAAATGGGCAACGGAAAACAACTATTCAGCTGGATCCACATCGAAGACGCCTGCCGGGCGATTGAATTTTTGATCGATAGCCCGGATTGCAGCGGGCCTTACAACATCTCTTCCCCCAATCCAATTCCCAACAGTGAATTTATGCAGGCCCTGCGCAAACGCTACAAGCGTCCTTTCGGTATCCCGCTTTCCAAAAGCTTACTGGAATTCGGCGCCCGACTGATCAAAACCGAAACGGAGCTGATCCTGAAAAGCCGTTACGTGATCCCCAAAAAACTCATCCATGAAGGTTTCCAGTTCAAGTACCCGAAAATTGAGCATTGCCTCGAAGCGATTGATTAGCCGGTGGAATTCCAAACGGATATTTAATAAAACCTAACGTTTATAAAATCAGGAATGCCATTTTGAACATTTAGGGCTTCAAAATGTACAGCGGGTGGCTTTTGTGGCCAAATTTTAGTAATTTTGTTTACAATCCCTTGAAAACCATCGCTTCTATGAAGAAAGCTACCCTTTTGTATTTTCTTAAATCCCGAATCCCTGTTATTGTGGTCCTGGCTTTACCTTTCCTGAGTTTCGCCCAGCCGGCAAATGACGATTGCGATTTCGCCACCCAGCTTACACCAAGTGGTGATTTAGCCTGTGCATCGACCGTTCACGGCACCATTGAAGACGCAACGGCTTCCATACAGGGAAACAGCTGTGCAAGCACCTGGGACGATGATGATGTCTGGTATAAATTCACGGCAGCGGGCACCACCCACAAAGTGAATATCTCGAATGTCGCAGGCTCTACGATTGACCTGTATTTTGCCGTTTATGCCGGCCCATGTTCGGGTATGGGATTCCAGATTCTCTGCAGCGATAACAATTCGGCCAACCTCACCGCACTTACGGCGGGGCAGGAATACTTTATCCGTGTTTATTCGAAAACAAGCGTCGCCAACCAGGATACACAATTCGATATCTGTGTGACCACGCCTCCTGAGATCCCGGTAAATAACGAGTGCTCGGCTGCAACCCCGCTTTTCGTCAACCCGGCAGCTGCCTGCGACTCCGTAACAATGGGAACGATCAACGGGGCAACGGCTTCCACCCAGGCAAGCACCTGTACAGGAACCGTTTACCATGATGTGTGGTACAGCTTTACAGCCACCTTAACGGCACATTATATTACGATTACTCCTCAAAACGAATCCCCGACCAATTATTTTCATGCGGTTTACGGCGGTAGCTGTGCTTCACCCGGAACAGCCATCCGCTGCAGCGATCCGAACAGCAGTACAGTGACCGGTTTGGTTCCCGGCAATACCTATCTGGTACGCGTTTATACCACAACAACCATTCCGGATGGGATTGTTTCCGATTTTTCGATCTGTGTGGGCACACCACCTACTCCACCGGTAAACGACGAATGTGTCAATGCCATTGAGCTGGACATAAACGAAGATTTCCAGTGCGGCCTGTTCACCAACGGAACGGTTGAATATGCGCTACAGTCCAACCAGCCTTATACCTGTTCGGACAATACTTATATCACAGCCGACGACGATGTGTGGTACAAGTTTACGGCAACACGCACGACACACAGCCTTTCCCTGTTCAATCTCGCGGGGGATTCGCCTGCCGTAAACTGTGTCGTTTATTCCGGAAACTGCAATTCCCTGGCTTCGCCGCTCTTGTGCAATTACAATTTCAATCCCGGAACCAGCTTACTGAACAACCTCATCGTTGGCCACGAATACCTGGTCCGTATTTTCAGCCGGGATGATGCCGGCCCGCATACCACCACTTTTTCGATCTGTATCGGAAGCGAGCCACGACCTGCGAATGACGAATGTTCCGGCGCCACCAGTTTATTTGTGAACATCCAGAACAGCTGCTCCGGAACAACAGGTCCGGCGAGTACCCAATATGCTACTTTGTCTCCGGATATTACGACCTGCTCCACTTCAGACGCGATCGATACCTGGTATAAATTTACAGCTACAGACACCAGTCATGTGATCAATCTTTTTGGCTCATACATCAATTCAAGCGATCACCTGGAATATGACGTGTATGCGGGGAGCTGCGGTAATTTTACCCAAACCCTGCTGTGTAACGGGATGTACGCTAATCAGCTGAATGATCTGAACATCGGGGAAACATACTACATCAAGCTGCACAGCGCTGTTGTTTCCTCCCCTTATCCGACTTTTTTCTGTGTCCGCACGGTCAACAACCGCCCGTCAAATGACGAATGCAGCGGCGCTCCCCTGATCGGTGTCAACAGCGACCTGGTTTGTGACACACTCTATACCGGGAGCCTGGAACGCGCTACTCCATCGGCCTCACCAACGAACAATGCTTCCCAGGACGACGATGTCTGGGTGAAATTCAAGGCTAAGCGCACCACACAAACCATCACAATTGTTGACCAGACAAACAGCAACCAATATTTTGTGCTCTATTTTTATAAAAACTGCAACGATGCCACTGAGCTTGATGCCGGGCATTATCTTCAGTCTTATCTCCTTCAAAACCTGATCCCGGATTCCACTTATTATATCCGGATTGCCAGCTCGCAAAGCTCCGGGATCATTTCTTCGAACTTTGAGCTTTGCATCAAAAGTGCAGACTTACCTGTCAATGATGAATGTTCGGGGGCAATAAACGTTCCCGTAAATACATCCAACGATTGTGTTTTATCGGCTGCGGGAACAATTTATAAGGCAACGGCTTCACCGGAAAGCAACAGTTGCACCAGCACTGCCGATGATGACGATGTATGGTTCCGTTTCCAGGCAGAAAACACGGTTCATGTGACAAGCCTGAATTACGTTTCAGGATCCGGTGCGACTTTAAAATTTGCCCTCTATTCAGGAACTTGCGGAAGCCTCTCTCAAATGGGCTGTTATACCGCAACTGCAAATATCACAGGACTGACACCCGGTGAAACTTATTTTATGCGCGTGTACTCCGAAGGTACAACGACAAACCTGACGACAAACTTTAGCATCTGCATTACCCAACCACCGGTAAACGATGAGTGCCACAACTCCATTGAAGTACCTGTTAACCCGGACCTGGTTTGCTTACAAGACACAACAGGGTCTATGAAAAGCGCAACTGTTTCCAGTTTTCCGAATACCTGTATAGCTACGACAGCAAATGATATCTGGTATCATTTTGTAGCGACCCAGACCACCCATTGGGTTACCTTATCATCAGCGTATAACTATGATTTTTCGGTGTACGAGTACAATTGCGGAAACCCGGGAAACCCTTTATACTGCCACGATGGGGTTCCAAACTACGATCAGCGGGGTGTTATTTCCAACCTGACAATAGGCGACACCTTCCTGGTACGGGTTTATAACGGCTTAAATACAAACCCCTTTAACGTTTGTATCCTGACCCCCGGACCTCCTCCTTCCAATGATGAATGCGCAAACGCTATTGATATCCCGGCGAACAATTCGTTCGTCTGCGATACGATCTTATCCTGTTCGGTGAGTTCCGGCATCACGTTATCCCAGCAAACACTGCCGTCCTGTTCCCCCGACAACGCCCTGGATGTCTGGTATAAATTCACCGCTATCGGCCCCAAAATGGAACTCAATTTTCTTTCCATGGCCGACGCGCCGATGGGCATGTACAAGGCTTTGTATTCAGGAAACTGCACAAACCCGGGAACGGAAATGTTCTGTAATTATACGAGTGAAAATGTCGTCACCAACCTCATCACCGGCCACACCTATTATTTGCGCATCTTTCCAACACTTACCTTGGCGGGACAAGCTTCCGATTTCAAAATCTGCCTGAAACTACTGGAAGTGCCTGCTAACGATGAATGCGTAAACGCCTTCGATGTCCCTGTCAATATGAGCATCAATTGCGATACCTTTGTTCCCGGAACACTTTTCCATGCCACGACTTCCGTGGCGGGAACCTATTGCGGAGGCGGAGTCCCGGTGAACGATGTCTGGTTCAAATTTGTGGCCCAGCATACGAAACACAATATCCGCCTCGACGGCCTGACCAACTCGCCGGATACTTATACACCGAGCAATGTCCGCTTTAATGTTTATAACGGGAGCTGCGGCAGCATGGGAACACCTTTACTGTGCAGTACACAGAGTTTCGGGGCCCTCACTGACCTCGTGATCGGAAATACGTATTACGTCCGGGTGTTTAACTCGAATACAACTTCCAACCTCAGGCTGCGTTTTAATGTATGCGTTACTATTCCGCCGCCGCCGGTGAACGATGAATGTGAAAATGCAACTTTGGTGCAGTCGGAAGTGGATAATTCCTGTTCGATCACCAGCTCCGGAACCCTGAACAATGCAACGCCTTCCATTCAGCCGAATTCCTGTGGCAACACAAGCGACCAGGATGATGTGTGGTACAAATTTACGGCCACGAGCCCTGATCATGCCGTGAACCTCATCAACGTATTAAACAGCCAGGACATTTACCACAGCGTATACTCCGGCAATTGCCAGTCGCTGAACACCCTGGTTTGCAGCGACCCGAATTCAAGCATCCTCAACAACCTTGACATTGATTCGACCTATTATGTGCGCGTTTATTCGGTGAGCAACCTCGCTCAAACGACCACTTTCAATATCTGCACAGGGCCTTATCTTCCTGTACCGGGCTGCCTGGATAATACACCGGCAGGGAACGATTGTCACAATGCAACTGCACTTTGTGATTTTAACGGTTATTGCGGCCGTACTTCGGGAACCTATACTGTGGATAGCTGGACGGAATTCGGCACAACGTTCTGCGGAACGCTCGAAAATGACTCCTTCCTGTCTTTTGTCCCGGATTCGAGCTCCGTTGCTTTGAATGTCTGGGTGACCAGTTCCTTGACCAATCTTGGGATCCAGGTTTTTATCTTTAGCGCCGATAGCTGCCAGGGGCCGGTGCAGAATTACGCTTGCTGGGACCCGCATTATGTGCCACCGGGCCATAAACTGATCACTGCCAACGGTCTGACGCCGGGAAATAAATATTACGTGATGATTGACGGCCAATCCGGCGATATCTGCGACTATGTATTCGGTTCCGTGAGCAATATTTCCAGCCCGGTAACGGTCAACGCTTCGCAGGTTGATTTGTGCCTGGGAGATTCGGTTTTACTTACCGCAAGCGGCGGCGACGGCAATTTTAACTGGCCGCTCAGCACTGAAATTACGGAAGTGAGTGAAAATACCGCTTATTTCAAACCAACAATCGCCGGCATGGCCAGTGTTTTTGTCTCTTCTTTTGTCAACCATCCGACTTGTTCCCTTTCTTCGGAAATCGAATTCCAGATCAATGTACGCGAATGCATTTGCCCGGTAATTGCGAGCCACAATTCAGATTCCTGTGTTACCAACAGCTTTGATCTCAGCGCTACGGATGTTTTCGGGGCAAGCTACAGCTGGACAGGACCCGGCTTCAGCTCAACGGACCAGAATCCGGCAGGTGTTTTAAGTCCCTTAGCGGCCGGAACGTACACCTATACGGTAACGGCTACAAATGGAACCGAAACGTGCTCTGCTTCGACCGATGTGGTGATCAACGCGATCCCGGATGCCGGTTTTTCCTACACGGATACTGTATTTTGTATCAGTGAAGCGAACCTGGTGCCGCTCATCAGCGGTCAAAACGGGGGAAGCTTCGCCGCAAACCTCGGTGGAATTGACCTGGACCCGGCTTCCGGGGAAATCGACTTTACGGCTTCTGTTCCGGGAACGTATGTGATCAATTATACAACTTCGGGTTTCTGCCCGCAGACATCCGGCCTGGAAATTTCCATTTTGCCGGTACCACAGGTAAACACTGTCAGCAACCAGGAAATCTGTTTCGGGGATGATTTTAACGCCGTTTTATTTTCGGGAACTGATGCCCCATCTTTTGAATGGAGCAACGACAACCCGGCGATTGGTCTTGCGGCAAACGGGGTGGACAGTATTCCGGGTTTTAGCCCTTTAACGGATGACATCAGCGCAACCATCACCGTAACTCCATTAAATGAAGGCTGTGCCGGAACAAGCCAGAGCTTTACCCTGAATGTGAAAGACAGCCCGGAAATCACCTTTGACCCGCTTGCGGATGTGTGTTCTTACATCCAATCCCTGGCGCTCACCACTGCCAGCCCGGCCGGCGGAAACTATTCCGGAAGCTCGGTCGTGAACAATGTTTTCCACCCGGACCAGCTGGCCGCAGGAAGTTATACGATTATTTACACATATACGGACGGCGTAACCGGCTGCCAGGCCATCGACTCAGCAACGATTACCGTACTGGATTGCGCCAGCCTGAACGAGCAAAGCCCGGAAAGCGGCATCCGCATTTTCCCGAACCCAAGCCCGGGTGAAATCATGATCGAAAGCCCGGAAGCCTTTACTTACGAAGTACTGGATGCTAAAGGGAAAGTCGTGATGACAGGTAAAAACAACGGAAACAGCAAGCTAAACCTCGCTTCCCTGGCAAAAGGCGTTTATTACCTCCAGCTTAAAACGGAAAAACAGCACTTTGTTCAGCTAATTACTTTATATTGATTTTGTTCCCGAAATTTTAAAGTGCGAACATAAAAATAAGCGATGCTTGTCGGCATTGCTTATTTTTTTTTACTTTTATCGAAAACTAATATTCATATGAAAAAGAAAAATTTACGAAATGCACTTGTGCTGGTACTCTCAGTACTTTTTAATTTGAACCTGCACGCCCAATTTGTCGCTTACAAAAGCTATGAAGATTATATTGAGGGAAAAGGTACCAAATATGATGATTATCTCGACCACAGAGGTATTGAGCAGGCTACCCTGATCCTAAAGCAGGGAAATGAAAAAGTAAAGCTCAATTGTAAAGACATTTGGGGATTTAGCTATAAAGATGTACTTTTCAGAGTAACCCAGGATGAAGCTATTCCTGTTTGCCTGCTTGATAACGGAAAGATTTCTTACTACGAAAATGGTATTGTTTACCTGGAAGCAATGAAAAAAGATCCAAGAACCGTTGAGCTGCAAAATATGGCAGATTATTTCTTTTTCTCTGTTGATTTGAAATCCGATCTAATTGATTTGCCTATAATTCTAAGCAAAAAACCATTCAAAGAGTTTAAAGCCGCCCATCCGGAATACAATTCGCTTTTCGAATGTATCGGAGGTTATATGTCCCCGGAACTTGTCCGGAATTGTGTAAAAACTTTCAACAAAAAATATGCTGAGGAAGAAGAAGAATAATCCCCGGGAAATAGTTACTTACCAGCTAAGACAAAAAAGGACGCCGATAAGCGTCCTTTTTTCATATATTTTCATGGAAATTTCGGGTATTTCCCGAAATCAGGCTTTCTTTTTTCGAGGAAGGCATTTCTTCCTTCGGTTGCTTCTTCGGTCATATAGGCCAGGCGGGTTGCTTCGCCGGCAAAAACCTGCTGTCCTATGAGACCGTCATCGATCAGGTTGAAGGCAAATTTGAGCATTTTGATCGCTGTCGGGCTTTTGGTCAGGATTTCCTGCGCCCACTCAAAAGCCACCTCTTCGAGCTGCTCATGCGGAACAACGGCATTCACCATGCCCATCTCAAAGGCTTCCTGCGCTGAATATTTCCGTTCGAGGAAAAACACCTCGCGGGCCCTTTTCTGCCCGACCTGTCTTGCCAGGTAAGCTGAACCAAAACCGGCATCAAAACTGGCCACGTTCGCATCGGATTGTTTGAAAATGGCGTGTTCCTTACTCGCAATCGTCAGGTCGCAGGTTACGTGTAAGCTGTGCCCGCCGCCAACGGCCCAACCCGGAACGACGGCAATCACCACTTTGTTCATAAAGCGGATTTGACGCTGGACATCGAGAATATTGAAACGGTTGACCCCGTCTTCCCCTTTGTAACCGGTATTGGAACGAACGCGCTGGTCGCCACCGGAGCAAAACGCCCAAACCCCGTCTTTCGGTGCCGGACCTTCGGCCGATAATAACACCACACCAATTTCCTGGCTTTCGTGGCAAATAATCAGGGCTTCGAGTAACTCGGAAACCGTTTTCGGACGAAAGGCATTACGGCATTCGGGCCTGTTAAAGGCAATACGCGCCACACCATCGGCATATTTAAAAGTGATGTCCTGGTATTCTTTCAGGGTTTTCCAGTTTGTCGGCATATGTTGGAGTATTGGATATTGGAAATTGGTTATTGGATATTGGAAATTAGATATTGGGAGTTTCCAATAACCAATTTCCAATCCCTTATAACCACTAGTTAATCATTTCAAACCCGGTGTATTTGTGCAATACCTCCGGGATACGCACACCACTTTCCGTTTGGTTGTTTTCCAACAGGGCAGCCACAATGCGCGGCAAGGCCAGGGCCGAACCGTTGAGGGTATGGCAAAGCGCCGTTTTTTTGTCGGCGGTTTTGTAACGCAGCTTGAGGCGGTTGGCCTGGAAGGTATCAAAACGGGAAACGGAGCTCACTTCGAGCCATTTTTCCTGCGCGGCAGAGAATACTTCAAAATCGTAAGTCATCGCAGAAGCAAAACCGGTATCGCCGCCACACAGGCGCAGGATGCGATAATGCAGCCCGAGCTTGGCCAATAATCCTTTGACATGGTTCACCATTTCGTCCAGGGCTTTCGCCGTATTGTCCGGATGTTCGATGCGCACGATTTCCACTTTATCAAACTGGTGCAAGCGGTTCAGGCCACGGACATCTTTTCCGTAGGATCCTGCTTCCCGGCGGAAACAAGGGGTATAGCCGGTCATTTTAATCGAAAACTCATCGTTCGGCAGGATCACATCACGGTAAATGTTCGTCAACGGAACTTCAGCCGTTGGGATCAGGTATAAATCGTCTTCGTTGACGTAATACATCTGCCCTTCTTTGTCAGGGAGCTGTCCCGTTCCGAAACCACTGGCTTCGTTTACCACCAATGGCGGGATAAATTCGTTATAACCTGCCTTTTCAGCTTCGTCGAGGAAAAAAGCGATCAGGGCGCGCTGCAATTTGGCGCCTTTTCCTTTGTAAATCGGGAAACCGGCGCCGGTTACTTTCACCCCAAGCTCAAAATCAATCAGGTCGTACTTATTTGTTAAGTCCCAGTGCGGTACGGCAGATGCTGGTAATTCAGGTTTGCTGCCACCTGTGCGAACCACTTCAATGTCTTCTGGAGTTCTTCCTTTAGGCACCAGGGTATAAGGGAGGTAGTGA
>CBINGV010000007.1:0-27366 GCA_966250255.1 uncultured Flavobacteriales bacterium
CAACCGAAGATTCTTCAATTAAGCAAAAGCATTATGAAATTATACCGGAAAATAAACCGCAATCTCGCGCTCAGTTATCCACTGATCTGGAAAAGCAGGGTCCTTGAATTTATTGTGATCAGCCTGCTGTTTAATGTGCTTTGCTTCGTAACGGGTTATTGTTTGATCAACCTGGATGTATTGCGCAATCAAAATGTAGGAAATTATTATTTCAGGAGCAATTTTGTTTTCTTCCATGTCATTTTCTGCATCATCCTAATTTCGCTCTGGGCTTTTTTCTTTTACCGGAACCGCGCCCTGAAGAATTTTTACCCCTTGTCCAAAGGCTACCTGTTCAAATTGTCAGGCCTGTTGTTCCTGATGTTCTTCAGCCTGGGCTTTGCTTATGTTCCTTTCCAGCAGGGTGTTTTCCTGAAGACACGCTCCCTGTTCGAAGCCAGGAACAAGCCGCAGGACGTCGACCTGGTGAATATTGCCTCCGCTTTCTTACCCGAATCCTTCACCCAGTATGATATTTATAACCGCAATTTCCCGGCCCCTTTTCCGCTGGAATACGAAAGTTTTGACAAAAACTACAATACCTGGTCGGAATTTCCGGCCTACGATACAACTGTGCTGAAACAGGGATTTTTTGAACGGAATCATCCTTACCCCAAGATTGAAGTTCCGGACAGCTCCGTGATGACGGTGCTAAACGGCAATTATTATGTCTTCTACACCACGCGCTACCTGAAAGCCAAAAATTCAAGCTGCTATGACCGGGAATTTATCGATCGGTTTTATGTGCTCGATTCCATGGAGGAAAATTCGATCCTGTATTATTCCGATGAGATCCTGGACAATCCGCATAACTTTGAGCGGTATTACGCGCCGAGAATCAAAGCCCTGGCCGAAGGGCGCCAATTTGATTCCATTGGGTATTACCTGCAGCAGCTCCGCCTTATCTACGAAAAATATGAAATTCCGAATACGCTGAATGAAAAGTTGGTGCTGCGTTATCTCCGGATTAAGGATTTCAAAAACCTGGCAGGAATCACCTCATCTCCCAGCTCATTTTATGGCCCGCGTGCACCTGGCTATTATGCCGCCATGAGCGACAGTGCTTTTGTGCGTGAGCTGCAATCAGAAAATAATTATGCGCTGCAAATCAACGAATTTGAACTGAAAAATGTCTTTCAGAGCTATTACAAAGCGGTCGAAAACTCCTGGTTTCCCAATGATCCGAAACAGGAAACCCTAGTGACACTCTTGTTCACCAGCCTTATCCTGACCGCTTTCTTTTTGCTTTTTGAGTTTACCAATTTTATCAGCCTTGTTATTTCCATCCCGGTGCTTGGCGTGATGCTGATCGCTTCGGTGCTTTTCATCGTTTTCTATTCCCCGAGAAGCTATGGCCATGGTCCTGCTTTCGAATTTTACTTCAGTACGATCGTCGCGGCCCTGCCCCTGGTGGTTTACCTGATTTTGCTTTATTCGAAGAAAAGTCCGAAGTTTCTGTTGGATATCCTAATGAATGCTGCGTATTTTACCATTCCCTTCATTTTGCCTTTCCTGGCGCAGGGAATTTATTATGCCAACCGGTACACCTTTTATGAAAAATGTCAAATTCTGCGTGTTGTAGAACCGGTTAGCCCTGTCCTGGTCCATCCGCTCCTCCTCTTTTGTTATGCGCTTACAGGCATGATCTGTTTCATCCTGCTGCTGAAGAAATGGGTTTCGAAAGCAGAATGAGTTAACCGGCCTTCACGGAAGTCATACTGAGGGAACCACCCATAGTATAATCGTTGAAAAGGGTAATTTCCTCTTTTTCACCGATCAGGCCAAGCGCATACATCAGCGGGTAAAAATGGTCGGGGGTCGGGATGGAAAGCTGCATGCTTTTCCCCAGGGCCCTGTAATCGAAAAAGGCTTTGAAATCGCGATCCAAAATGTGTTTTTTGAAAAGCTCGTTGGCTTCGATCGCCCAGTCATATCCATAATTGTCCACATTGAGCTTGTCCCAGGCCACCATACCGAGGTTGTGCACCATGTTTCCGCTCCCAATGATCAACACACCTCTTTTACGCAGCTTTTGCAGGTATTGCGCCAGCTCAAAATGATACGAGGCCGGCTGGTTGTAATCGATGCTGAGCTGCAGCACCGGCACATCCGCCAGGGGATACATTTGTTTCAGGATCGACCAAGTACCGTGGTCCAGGCCCCATTCGAAATCCAGGTGCAGCAAGTCTTCCGGGAAGAGCTTTTGCGTTTCTTTGGCGAGTTCCGGCAAGCCGGGCGCCGGGTACCGGGCTGCAAACAATTCATCCGGGAAACCACCAAAATCATGGATTGTGAGCGGGTTGTCCACCGCTGTGATAAACGTTCCCTTCGTGAGCCAATGCGCCGAAATACAGATGATCGCCTTCGGTTTTTCGATTTCGCCGGCCATCTTTTTCCAGTTTTGGGTATACACATTGCTTTCGAGGGCATTCATCGGCGAACCGTGACCGATAAACAACACCGGCATCTGCGTATCCCCTTCTTTTTCATTCAGCAGCCAGCTCAAGGAGCTCAGGCTTAAAATTGCGCCACTTCCCATAATCGTCGTTTGTAAAAATTGCTTGCGGTTCATAATGAACAAAATTAAGTAAAAAATAATTACCGTGGTAAATAAATTATGTTAAATCTTTTAAACACACAGGAACATAGAAAAACGGGATATTTTTTCAGGTGTGGACAGAAAACATAGAATATTTGGATTGTAAGGATTACGAATCCATAATATGATATTCCTATATGTCTAATTTTAAACCATGTGCCTCCAAAACCGGCCTGCGTTCCTGTGTGTTTAAACAAAAAATCCGGCTCAAAGAACCGGACTTCATTTAATAATATGGATTTCCTTATTTCGAAATATAGATTTTCTGTGAAAAGGAATGGTTGTCTTCGAAGAAATGTACAATGTACACTCCTGCCTGCATGTTTTCCGGGAGGTAGATCTGCTCTTTGCTTTCACCACTGAATTTCCCGAGTCGCTTGAACAACACGGATTTCCCGCTCATATCCACCAGGTTGAGGGAATAAACGGCTTCCTGCTTCGCGTCAATGTCCAGGTCGATTGTTTGCTGCTTGCTGTTGTAAACCACAGAAAACGGAGCTTTTACCGCTTCTTTCACACTCACGTTATCCACCGCAGCGAAGGTATGCTGGGAGGTGCGAATCACATCACCCGAACTATTGCTGTTGTCGTTCGTTACGTTACTTGCCATGTAGAAAATGACATCGCCCACATCCGTTGCCGGGGCTACCCAGGTAAAGGCCCAACCGGTTTGGGATGTCGTGGAGCTTGTAATGTGTGTTGCGTATTTGCGGCTGGAAGAACCTGTTTTGATCTGCGTGGAGCCGGACACAGCGGTCATCGTTCCCGCAGTCGTGTTGTTGCTTAACACCCGAGCCGTTGTTTCAAATCCTTTGCGATTAGCGGTAGAATTCATGGTTACAAGCACATTGTAAGTGCTTCCAGGGGTGTATTCCGTTACCGTTTCAAGTGTAGCAGCATCTACCAGGGCAATACTATTAAAACCGGTTCCATCCTGGAGGGTTCCGGAATGACATTCGGTGCAACTGGCCCCGCTTTCATCGGGCGCCCCGGTTTTTCCGGCAGGTGCCCCGCTTCGGTTAATGTGTGATTTTTTAGCTGCATAACGCATCATTTCGCCCTTCGGCGACATTTTCGTAAACGCAAGCCCGCCGATCACAGCGACACCTAATAAGATCAATACGTCATTTTTTTTCATCTGTTATAACTGGTTATTTTAATTGTTTAGCTTTCCTTGTTTGATCCAGCAGCTGAACTCGCGGATGACAGAATCCGGCAGTGGTGCGGCATCTTTCGGCATTTGCGGTGCCCCGTCGCCTGTGAGTGTTTTCAGGATATGCTCGCCATATTCCGAAGCGCTTTTGAAATCGCTGATGCCTTCGTGGCAGCCGGCGCAATGCTTGTATAAAAGCGGGGCAATGCGGGCATTGAAACTAATGGTGTCGCAGGCGGTGCTGTCCGCCGGGTTGACCGCTGTTGCTTCAGTACGATAAACGGATAGTTCCGGTTTTTTTTGAAAACGGGTAAACGCCAAGCCGAAGAGGGCAAGCGCCAGGAACAAAAATGCGTAGTGTTTTTTCATAAGGTGCGATATGTTGTTTTTTAATTGTTTTGTTTGCCTTGCGCAATCCAGCAGGAAAACTGCTGGATCAGGGTGTCATGCAGCGGATCGGCACCTTCCGGCATTTGCGGTGCACCTTCGCCTTTCAGGGCACGCAGGATTTTATCGGCATTCGACATGATGCTGGTGTAATCGCTCAGCGCCGGCGACTGGCCTGCATTGTGGCAGGAAAAACAGTTGTCGCTGATCATCGGCAGAATCTGCGTGCTGAACCGGACCGTATCCGGGCAATCGGCCGTAATGAAAGGCTCGGGCGCTTTGGTCTTGGTACAGCTGGCTGCGATAAAGAGTGCTGAAAAAAAGAAAATGACTTTTTTCATAGTGTTATTGTTTCAAACGTTTAAAATTGAAATTCGGTGGCTGCCTTTTAAAAACTTCTTGAAATACTGAAGCCGAAACGGAATTGTCCGGACGACCATTTTTCTGTCGTAAAAGGGATAAACTGGGCTTCGTTGAAGAGGCTTGCATTCCCGAAGGTCATGTGGAAATTGTGGCCGTAGGTCACCCACTCCGCCCCGAAGGCAAAACTGCTTTGTAAATTCGGCAGCACCGCATCATCGTGGAAGGTAGGGTAATATTCGGAAATGAGCGCCCATTTTTTGGTGAGCTTTACGCTCAGGCCGGCGCCCACGGCAAAGAGATCGTTTACGTCGTAGCTCGCTACATAATTGCGGTGCACCCAGGTCGGCATCAGGGAAAAACTCACATGATCCGAAAATTTGCGGGCAATATTCAGCTGCGTAGAATAGGCCAGGCGGTGGGCAAATTTCGGGTAATACGCCACGGAGGAAATATCGGTTGAGGCCTTGGAATAAGACATAATTGCCGAAGCCACGAGCGTCATCGAAAGGGGCATGCCTTTTTCTTTTTGCTGCAGCAAGCGGTATTTCACAAAACCATCGAGCACATTGCGGTAAGCATTTACACTTCCTTTATTGCGACCAAAACCGAGCATGAGTTTATCGGTCACACCATATTCAAAGGCAAAGCGGATATCCGCCGCCTGATCGAAGCCAAGGCTCGGGTCTACTGCTCCTGCAAGGCCGCCGCCCATGTCACCGAAGCGGTGCTCAATGCGATATTCCCACTCTTTTTTCTCCAATGTTTCGACCGAATGTCCGTTGATGATCCGGGTCGAGTTGAAGGTTTCCGAAACCAGCGCCGGCTCTTCCGAAGCGCTCTCTTCCTGTGCAAAACCTGCGCACACGAAGCTCAGGGCAATAAAACTGAAGGCTATTTTTTTCATTTTTTACTCTTTATGCTGCGTTGTTTAATATGGGCCACTAAATCCTCGATCTGCTGATCGCTCAGTTGCTCTTTGGTATACAGCGGCATCGTTTGTTTTCTTCGTTTTTTGGTAAAGGTACCCCAGCGGGCAATCTGGTAAACGCTGGAATGATCGAATTCGCCCAGGTTTTTCACCAGGAGCTGCGCCGAAAGACTGCTTTTGTCGATGTTGTAATTGCTGACGCGCTTCCCTTCATGGCAGTGCAGGCAGCTATTTTTATAAATCCACGCTCCCCTGCCGGAATCTCCTCCTTCCCCATACTTGCGCTGGTCCAGGCTGAGCGTTGGGGAAAAAGTGGCCGGGTATTGCTGGATAAAGGCCCCTTCAATCCGGCTGCGCAGGGATTTTTTCTCTTCTTCGTCCAATTTTTGCCAATACAGGATTTCTTTTTTATCGGCTGCCGTGAGGGAAGGCAAATCTTTGATCCGGAGCTCGTTTTGTTTGAAATAATGGAGGATTCCTTCAATTTCCCAATTTTTGAGCAAACGGCCCGAAGACGCATATTTGGCGCATACCTGGATGGCATTCCCGATCGAATCCCTGACATTTTTGAGCTTATCACCATAAACCTTGCTGTAATCGCCAGTGTAAAAGGCCGTCCGGTTGTAAACTCCCCACAAGGTGTAAGCCGGTAAAAAGCGTAGTTTATTTGCCCTGGCATAGCTCAGGCGCTTTTCGGGATCGAGATCTGCAGGATTTTCGTTTTCCTTCACCAGGTTGTGGCAATCGGTGCATTTGAAATACGGGGAAATCGCTTTGCTTTTGTGTTCTTTGCTTTTAGCGCGGCCTTCAAAAATAAGCTGCCTCCCGATTTCGGCCTTGTCCATATCGAAACGCTCGATGCTGTGCTTGGATTTCGGGGCGCCCAGGTTGCCGAGCACCAGTTCCACCGGCAGGTTTTCGAGATCCACTTCGTCCTTGCGCGAAATCCGGGCCTCCTTTTGAAAGCTCAGGCTCAGGAGCGTAAAGGTGGTCAGGAAGAACAAAGACAAAGCCAGTTTGTACATCAGCAACGTAGTTTATACCTTGGCTAAATTAGCATTTTTTGCGATAAAGGGGATAAAATTTTAAAAATAAGGGTATTTCCCCCAGATTAATCTAAACACATGGAACTTACCTAAGTTGTTTCCCGCGAATCGCACGGATTATACAGATTTAAGACGCAGATTAAACTAAACTATAAAGACATGAAACTTCATGTGGCCTTGTGTCTTAGAGTCTTTGTGGCAAAAACAAAAGACAATCAACTCCCCAACTTATTTGTTGCACAAAACCAAAATTTAATATCTTTACCAGACAATTGCTGAAGTATGTTTGGATTGAACCAAAAAGAGATGCTGGAAAAAATGCAGCGCTCGCTCGAAGAAAGCAAAGCGCGGCTGACCAATATCAAAGTCCTGGGCGAAGCCGGCGGCGGCCTGGTTAAAATTGAGCTGGATGGCAACCGCAAGCTCACCGGCCTGGAAATCAACGCCGATTTGTCGCAAATCGAAAAGGAAGACCTCGAAGACTTCCTGGCTGTCGCCCTGGAGAAAGCCCTGGAAGAAGCCAACCGCGTCAACGAGCTGGAAATGGCCAGCAATGCCCGTCAATTCATGCCCGGACTCTGATGATGAGCAAGCAGGAACTCCGAACGCTTTATGCAGGTAAACGCAAGGAGCTTGCACCGGGCCAGCTGCAAAGCATTTCGGAAGCCGTTTGCGAGCAATTGTTTACCAAGCTCAACCTGGAAAACAAATACGTGAGCCTTTTCTTGCCGATTGAACGTAAAAACGAGATCAATACCTACCTGATCTGGCAGAAAGCGCTTGCTTTTGATGTGAAAGTTGCCGTTCCGAAAACCAATTTCGACACCTATGAAATCCGCCACATCCTCTTCGATTCGGAAGAACAGCTGGAACTTAGCGAATGGGGCATTCCCGAGCCTAAAAAAGGCAAGGTGATCGCTGCCGACCGCCTCGAGTATGTGTTTGTGCCCCTGCTCGCGATCGATAAAAAAGGCAACCGCGTGGGTTACGGCAAAGGCTTTTACGACCGTTTCCTGAAAAAATGCGCCCCATCCTGCAAATTCATCGGCCTGCACCTCTTTGACGAATTGGAAGAAGAAATCCCCGACACGCTGCCGACCGATGTCCGGATGCACGCCTGCATTACCCCCAATAGCATTTACTGGTTTGACTGAAAACAAACACCAGGGAAAATTTCACCTGCTGGCAATTTTTGCCATTCCAGCATTACTTGTTGCTATTTTCCTGGCGCAGAATATTTGGGTAACGACCGGTGTTTCACTGCTTATTGTTACGGCCGTTTACCTCTTGTTTTTCCGTAAAAAGGGTTGAATTATTTGAACCACAAAGGCATATAAGAGCATATATAAACACCTTATTCCCAAAAGAACATATAATCCCCGGAACACATTTAAGTGCCTTTCCATAAGTACTTCTCAACAAATCTTATATGGTTTATATGTTTCAAAAATAATTGCACGGTAACATTTGGCTTGGTTTTTCGTACAAGTTTCCGTAATTTTATTCATCCAAGCGCCTGACAATGCGATTTTTGAGCTTATTGGTAATCCTGTGGCTGGTGTGCAGCTCCGTGGTCTTCAATCCCGCGGTGCGCACGGTTTTTGCCGTCCAGGTCAGCATGCAGCCCAATTCGCAGCTTTATTCGATCCTGGTTTTCCTGCACAACGGCCGGGCGCTTACCCACCAGAAAAGGCTCACGCGCGATGATTTTGTGAAATACGCCACCGGGAAATGGCCGAGCATCTATAACCCGACACGCAAAAACATGCTCGAGGAAAACAAAATCCTCTGCGGCATCGGCCAGGATTCGATCACCAAAAAAGACATGGTGTTCTGTTCCCCGCTGGATTCGCTCTGGAAACTCCGTTTCTCGGATTATCCTTTCAATACCGCTTCAGACAAAGGCTGGAGCCAGGAGCTCTACAAACCTTCCAGCAAACAATTGATTTACCTCCACCAAAAATACGGCGTGGAAGATATTGACATGGGTTTTTTCATCGACAGCTCATTCTGGCAGATTCTGCGGGATGTGCAGGACCCGGATTGGATTAAGAAATACCGGACTTTGCGCTAGGGCGCATTCGCAGATTCGTACCACTGCGTGGATTTGTACCGCTAACGCGGATTTGTGGATTCGTATATTTCCAGCAGATGAAAGGAAATACTGGAACAATGTTTTTGCAAGGAATCCTTCCCCTCAGTTCCCTCCGTCATGCCGGAGCAAGCTCTCCGAAGGGGAAAAGCAAGTTAACGTACAAACTTCCGCTTGAACATCTTCCAGAGCATCATCAGGAAAAGGAAAGCGCCGGTTGCACCGAAGGCCAGGCCAATGTAATCGCCCAGGCGGGTATAGATCGTTTTTTCGTTGTTGCGCAGGAGCGTTTCGCTGATGGAAGCTTCCGTCCACCATTCGGTTTGCTGCAGGATATCGCCGCGCTGGTTGATGAAGCAGGATGTCCCGGTATTAGCCGAACGCGCAATACTGCGGCGGTTTTCAATGGCGCGCAGGCTGCCGAGGGCCATGTGTTGTTTGTAGCCCGGCGTATCGCCCCACCAGCCGTCATTCGTGATGATGAAAATCAACTCCGCGCCTTTGTTACACTGATCGGCGATGAATTCCCCGTAGATGGATTCATAGCACACCACCGGTGCAAACTTGATGTTTTTGCTGGTAAAAACCTGCGATTCGTCTTCGATCCCCAGGGTACCGCTCGTTCCCCCATTGTTGATCGATAGTTCCTCTAGGATCGGGAAAACATTGGAGAAAGGTACTTTTTCGACGCCGAGCACGAGCTTGGATTTGTGGACGAATGAAGGATTGTCGTATTCGTTGATTAGCATCGAGGAGTTGTAGAACTCTTCGTAGCCCGGCCCGCCGTAGATTTTGCGGGAAGCGCGTGAATTTTTGGTCTTGAAATACTTTTTGGTCGATGCCCCGATGAAAAGCGAAGGCCCGTCCCACTCGGCTTTGCGCTCCAATAAATGCTGGAAATAGATCGAACGCTGTACCTCGTCTTCGTAAAACTCAAAAGGCAAAGCGGTTTCCGGCGCAAGCACAAAATCCGTTTCCGGCGAAACTTTGATGTCGGCCAGGTTGCAGATTTTGTCCAGCTGATCGGCTACGCTGCCCACGAATTTCTCCAGGTAAGGGTCTACGTTCGGCTGCGTCACGACGATCTCGGATTTTTTGCCTTTTTCCGTATAGCTAAAATACTGGATCAACGAAATGGCCGCAGGTACAAAAAGCACCGCAACCAGGATGTAAATCAGCCTGCTTTGTTTCTTCCAGGATTCTTTTTTCGCGTAAACGTTTTTCAACACCTGGAAAATAAGCAGGTTGCCCACCAGGATCCAGAGGGTTCCTCCGAGCACACCGGTCACGCTGTACCACTGCACGAGGTAATTGTGTGCCGCGAACATGTTCCCGAAATTGAGCCACGGCCAGGATAATTCCCAGTGATAATGCAGGTATTCGAAACCGATCCAGTAAATCACGAAAGCGATCATGCCCTCGCGTTTGTTGATGTATTTTTTTGTCAGGTGATAGGCCTGAAACACCAGGGCCATGATGAGCGCATTGAGCGTAAAGGCAAAAATGGCGCCACCCGGGCTGGCATTCCAGATCCACCAGGTAGTTCCTACATTATAAACCAGGAAAGTCAGGTAGGCATGCAGAAACAGGCCGGAAGAACGGTATTTGTTCTGGAAAATGGTATTTTCAACAAAGAGCAGCGGCACGAGCGCAACAAAGGCCAGGAAAGGCATGCTGCCCGTGTAGGGGAACGAAAGCACCAGTAAAATTCCGCTCAGGAGGGAAAACAAATACCGGTTACCGCGCTTGATTTGAAACATGTTGTAAAATTAGCAGGAATATTTAAACTAAAAGCATTTTGGGCGAATTTTAGCCTCGAATTGTTCTTATCTTTGCCCGAAATTGATCGCATTTGGAGCATTTGGTCACCCAACTTTACGAAACCAGCCTGCTGGAATACATCGCCTTCGGCTGTAGCATCCTCTACCTCGTTTTTGCAACACGGAAAAGCATGCTGTGCTGGTATTTTGCTTTTATTGCTTCGGGCATTTTCGTTTATCTCTACATCGGCGCCAAGCTTTATTTTGATTCGATGCTCCAGGCTTTTTATGCCGCCATGGCGATCGTCGGCTGGATTTCCTGGCGAAAAGGCGAGCAGGAGGAAAAACCTTTCCAGCTGTATGCCTGGCAAAAACACCTGTGGCTAAATGCCGCCTCACTCGCTTTTGCAGTGGTGCTTGGCTACCTGGCCGATCGTTTTACGGACCAGGCCTGGCCTTACGTCGACGCGCTGATTTTCAGTTTCAGCATCATGGCCACGTTCCTCACGACGGAGCGCGTGCCTTCGACCTGGATTTATTTCATTGTCATCGATCTCGTCGCGATCCCGGTTTATTGGAGCAGGGAGCTGGAGCTGACGGCCGTCCTGAGTTTTATTATGGCCCTGATGGCGGTTTTTGCTTATCTTTCATGGCGTAAACTTATGCGGCAGACACATGCATAGAATCGGGATCATCGGGCCGGAATCCAGCGGCAAATCGGAGTTGTCACAACGGCTGGCCCGGCGTTACAGCTGCCCATGGATTGCAGAATATGCCCGTGAATACCTCGAAAACCTGGACCGTCCTTACAATTACGACGACCTGGAAATTATCGCCCGGAAACAGCTGGAACTGATCAGCTCAGCCGTAGCCGACCCGTTTTGTTTCATCGACACCGAGCTGATCATCCTGAAAGTCTGGTCGGAGTTCAAATACAAAACATGCTGCGATTTTATCCTTGAAAACGTCGCCCGGCAAGGCATCGATTTCTATTTGCTCTGCTATCCCGATATTCCCTGGGAAGATGATCCGCTGCGCGAAAACCCCAACGACCGCGAAGCGCTTTTTACAATTTATGAGCAGGAATTGCGCCGGCTCAACAAAAAATACGTGATCGTGAAAGGCGACTTTGAAGAACGGATGCAGATTTGTGAAGCGTTTGTTGAGCAGCTTTCCCGCTGAATTTTCATTTATTATTCTCCCGCTGATTATGCTGATTTTTTCGCAGATGGTCGCAGCATTATCCAGATGTTAAATCAATCCGTAGGATCCGCGTAAAAAATCCGGTAAAACCAACTTTTTCGCAAAATTTAACCAAAACAAGTTCAAATTACCCCGGAAATGGGGCTTGTTTTGCTTTGTTTTTGGATTTAAATTTGCCTCATTATTAATTAAATAACCTATTATGAAAGCTACAAAAAAGAAAATCCTTACCTGGGGAACAATTGGAATTTTATCCCTCGGCATCCTTTTCAACACAGCCTGTGGTGAAAAAGGCAAAAATGACCCGGAAACAACTACCAAAGAAAGCATTACCAGTGTTCTCCAGATTATTGGATTCAATGATGATGTTTCGGTCGAAAATAACGAACCCCGGTTCGATGTGTTCCTGATCTACAGCTTTAAAAACGGGAACTTTGTCATCGACCGTTTGTCCAGGGAAGATTATCAGAATAACGTTGCGACAAGCCCCCTTGAAAACAATGTGGGCGAATTCGGATTATTCAGTGAAGGAGCTGTTTTTTCACATGGAAGCGACAAAATAAAAAGCGCCTCTATTACGTATTCGGCCTATGGGTTTTGCGACAATAATCACATCAATCTCCCGAACTACGATGTCGTTAAATTCTTTGACCCGCTCCAACACGAAGCTCCTTATGTGTTACTGAACAAAAACTTAAAACTCTTCGAGATCATCAAGGACCTGCATCAGCAACTGGCAGAAAAACATCCCGATGCCTGTTTCAGCCTGGATGAATTCAGAGCTAACCCGGCAAGTGTACTCCGCCGGGGGGAAATGAGCTTAAAGTTGGACATTACCCTTAAGTATGCCACGAAAAAAGGGAAAAGCGGTTCTAAGCAAATCCGCCTGAATCTCAAACCTGCTTTGAATCTGAGTATTTAAGCACGCGTATTCAATCCCTGCGCACGGATAGCACGAATGAGACATCCGTGTTATCCGTGCGATCAGCGGGGAACCAAACTACTCTGTCACCCCGTAATGCTGGATAATATTCCGGTCGAGGGTACTGGTGATCACAAGCTGTCCCTGGTCTTCGGATAATTTGACGCTGCCTTTGCCTTCAAAGCTGTTTTCGTTGAGCTTATTGCCCGAAGCATCGAGCAGGTAAATGTTGTTTTCAATGCCTTCGAGCACGGCGACATACGTTGTTCCGTTGCGGCCTGTGATCACGTCGAAATCCTCCACATCAGCGATGCTCAGGGAAGTACGTTGTACCGTATTGCCTGTTTTATCCAGCAGCACGATATTTTTCCCGTCGCAGTAAGCCAGCAATTGGTCTTTTCCACGGTAGATTTTTTTCGTGATCAGCTTGTTGCCCGAAGCGATGGTGGATTTCTGCCCCTGCTGTGTGTATTTGTTCAATGCCTGTCCTTCTTGGGCAAAATACAGGTAACCGTTGTCATTTTTGAGCTGGAAATGGTTTTGCGGCAGGAAAGCCCCGTTTTTCCCATTCCGGTTGCGGTCCAGGTCAACGCTCTGGGATTTGTCTTTCCCGGTCACGATGGCTGTCAGCATTTTCCCGTTTTTGTATACGTCCACCTCATCGGTCACCTGGCGTGCATTCAGTTTCAGGCGACGGAGCACCCGTCCGTTTTCATCAATCTGCACCAGCTCGTTGTTCGTGTTTACCGCCAGGAAATTGCTTTTCCCGTTCCAGCGGTAGGTCGAAACAGCATTCTGACAGTTGAGTGCCAGCGGGAATTCATTTACATTGCCGCCCGTTTGCGTATTGATGACATAAATCTTACGCTCTGTGGAAAGCAGGAGCTGCTGTTTGCCGTTCTCGTTGATATCGATCAGTTTTACGCGGCCAATAATCGTACCATCGAGAACCACCTTCCAAAGCTGCTTTTTATTGGAAAGGGCCACTATTTCGTTTTGCTTCCCGATGGCAAAGACGATGTTCCCGTTGCCCAGGAAATAGGCTGTTTCCTGGCCTACGCTGAACGAGGAGTTTTGCGTCTGCTCCCCTTCTTCAGGCTCTTCGTTTCCTTCCGAAGCCTGCGTGTTGGCCTGGTCGATCGAATACAGCCCGGTACGGATCAACAGGTTTTTGTAGGAGCTCAGGGTATAAAAATCCTGTGAAAGCGCCAGGCGTTCGGATACCTTTTTAGGCATATTTCCATACACTTCAGCCGTTTTTCGGGCATCCAGCGCCAGGGTGTTTCCCAGCTGGTAATCCGCTATCACGCGTTCGAGCACTTCTTTTTTCTCCGAAACGAGGATTTTATCGCCCACTTTCCCGATGTAAAAACCTTTGCCGATATCCCCTGGGAATTGTTTGGTCAGGCGGATATTCCGGAAGCGGTTGCCCATCTGGTCCATGTTTTCCTCGCTGTTCGAAAGGAGCATCTGCATCGGGTCGATCGATTTGTTGTAATCACTCAGAATGCAGGCCGTTCCCTCGTAATCAAACTGCACCATACCATCCTCCATCCATTGGTAGAGCGGGCTGTTTTTGGCGATCAGCTTTGATTTTTGGGCAAATTCCTTTTCGAAGAAGTGATAGCTTTCCAGTTTGGAAGGGAGAAATTGTGCAAAATAATCGTAATCGTCCACCTTGCGGCAGTTCAGCAAAGGGCCGTATTTGGTCTGGTAGGAAACCGTGCCGTCGGCTTTGAAGTAAATGTTTGTAGACTTGAGCGGTTTTTTGAGGTGAATGATGCTTGCGCTGGCTTTTCCGTCCCAAAGCGGCCAGGCTTCCTCTTCGTGGGCCCGGATTTTCCCGCCGGTGGAGATCAGCAGGTGATTTTTCTTGAAACGCAGGTGGAATTTCTGCATCACAACGATGTCGCCGTCTTTCGAAAAATAATGTTCCAGCTGCTTGGTCGTGAGGTAATCCGATACGAGATCGCTGTTCCAGATACGTGCCAGCTCCACGATGATCAGGGCCCTTTTTTCCGATACGTAGATACGCTCATTCTGGAAAACGCGCTTCATCAGGTTGTCAAACAAAGGTTGAATTTCGGGCTTCATGCGGAAATCGAGCTTATCCGCCTGTACTTCTTGGGAACGGTTGACTATCAGGATTTCGCCGTCCCTGGCTGTAAACACATGATTGGGGCTGATGCGGTCGCGGCGGTCAAGCAGGTCGTAACCGACAAACACAATCCAGCCGAGGCTGACGATACTTAAAAGCGCTAAAAAATACCTTCCGAACATAGCTAACAAAGTTAAGCAAATCCGGCACCGGCAATTCGGGAAAAACGGGAAGAAGTTAACAATTTGAAGTTAGTAGTTATTGAGTTAGCCGGTAAATCATTTAGCAACTACAAACTTACCAACTAAGTAACTCACCGTTAAAACTCCAATTGAAGTTGGTTGATGTTTTTGAGCTGGAAGCTTTTGCGGTGGTATTTCGACAGGCCGTGCTGAATGATGGCCTTGCGGTGATCAAGGGTCGGGTAACCTTTGTTTTGTTTCCAGTTGTATTCCGGGAATTCGTGGTGCAGCTGCTCCATCAGCTCGTCGCGGTGTGTCTTGGCCAGCACGGAAGCAGCCGCTATCGAGCGGTATTTCCCGTCGCCTTTTACAAAACATTTATGCGGGATTTCAAAGGCATGGAAACGGTTTCCGTCAATGATCACAAATTCGGGACGGGAATTCAGCTCAAGTGCCGCCTGCTGCATCCCCAGGATGCTCGCATTGAGGATGTTGATCTCGTCGATTTTTTCCGGTGAAATGAACTGCACGTTCCAGCTCATGGCTTCTTTTTCAATGATTACGCGCAGCTTGTCACGGTCCTTGTGGCTCATTTTTTTGGAATCATTGAGCAGCTCATGATCAAAATCCGGGGGCAGCAAAACCGAGGCGGCAACGACCGGTCCGGCCATACATCCCCTACCCGCTTCATCGCAGCCGGCCTCTCTTAATTTTTCGTTAAAATACGGGAGCAACTGGGCCATTTGAAAAAATTTTCCTATCTTCGTAAAAAAGATACACTATGAGATTTTTAATCGTACTCTTCGTCCTCGTTTCCGGCTTCAGCTTTTCACAGGACAAAATTTTCGAAGCAAAGGTAGCAAAAACAGCTGATTTTGCGGACAATAAATCCAAAGGAGAATTCTATTTTACGTTTCCGGCTGCCACTGACAAACAAGTGATTGCCAAAAATGCCGCTTTTTACACGGAATATTTCAGCGTTCAGTTTGACGAAAGAAGCAAGCTCGTTTCGATCAAGATGGTACAAAACGACGAAAAATCGCGCCACATTATCAGCCGCTTCCTGATCTCCAACAAGATCACCCAGGTGGAAATGGACGGCACGCTCTACAAGGTAGACGAATTTTACCAGGCAAAAATCAAATAATCATGACAAAATACATTTCCGCTGTCCTGTTCATCGCAGGATTAGCTTTCACGTCCGCTGCCCAGGACATGGTGTCTTACGGACCCAAAAAAGTGGACCCGAAAAAAGCGGTCACTGTTGAATCCCTTTGGAACGACATGCAAAAATCCAAGGAGGAAAAAGACGTGACTTTTACCGGCGAAATTGCCCAGGTGTGCACCAAAGCCGGTTGCTGGATCAGCATCAAAAAACCGGACGGAACCACCTTCCGTGTACGTTTCAAAGATCATTTCACGATCCCGATCGAAACACCGGCCGGAACAACCGCTTTCCTCCACGGAAAAGCCTATTATGAAACGATCTCCGTTGAAATGCTCCGCCACTTTGCCGAAGATGCCGGAAAATCACCGGAAGAAATTGAAAAAATCACCGAGCCGCAATACGAATTTGCTTTCCAGGCGGACGGGATTACTTTCGAGAAACCAAAGAAATAATCGAATCTCAATTGATAAAAAGAAGCTCGTCAGATTTGGCGGGCTTTTTTGTTTTTTCCCGCGGATAAGCATGGATTGCTTTTTGGGACGCAAAGATACGCAGAGTTTAACGCAGAGGGCGCGAAGCTGGATGGGACGCAAAGGTAGCGCTGCGCCTATGCTGAAGCTTCAGCGCAAGCATAAAGGATGCCAGGTGAATTCCGGGGACTTGTTTCCCGATTACCTTCGGTGAAATCGCTACCCTAAGTTGTGCAGATGCACGCTGATCGTTTAGGGATGCGAAGAAAACTCTCTATGGGCTACTTCCCACAGATTTTTAGGACTCCCCGTCATCAGCGAAAACAATCGGCGGAGATCAGCGGGAAAGCTATACGAAAATAAACTCGATCTTCTTTTTCTTTTTGATCAGCTTACCGAGCACATTTTTGGCGTTTGTTTTGGCTTTGGCATGAAGTCCCAGGGACTCGGCGTTCTGCCGCATTTTGAGGCGGGCCTTGTTGTTCAACCCACGGATCTCGTAATCTTTCCAGCGGCCGTTTTCCTGGAATACTTTGGTAGAAGAAGCCGTTGAGATCACATCGATAATGTCCGGCTCGGGCAGGAAAATCTTCACCAGGGAATCGCTTTCCTCGATCTTGAATTTTTTGTCGTTGAGGTTGAAGCCGATCCACACCTCGCCTTTCACGATCAGCGTCAGGCGGCGCTTCACATTGCTCGCATTGATACCGTGCTTGAAATTATCGGGGTCGCCGAGCTTAGCCAGGTTTCCGGCAATCATTTCGCTTTCGCTTTTGTAAAATTCAACGGAATCCACTACGACTTCATCCTTATAACTGATATTGGCCAGCTGCGCAATATTCCGCACCATTTCCACGCGAATCGGTGTATTTTCGATTTCAAAACGGGACTTAGCGCCCGATCCGCTGCACCAGCTCACGAATAAGAGGACGATGGCCACCACAACGGAAAGCGCCACCAACTGCTTAACGAGTGCCCATTTCCGGTTGTACCGCTTGTCTAAATTCAATGTCGACATCTTTGTATCCGAGTTCTTTGTAAAAGTTTTCAATAAATACTTCCGCGTTGTTTTTCGCATGACCGATGATGGAAGTTTCCTTCAGGTTTTCCCGGATGTTTTTTTCGCCTTCGGCCAGGATCCGGTTTTTCTCTTCCTGTGTAAATTCACTCCGCAGGCCGTTAATATCCTGCATTTCGGTTTTTACCTGGTTCGGGTCCATGTCAAAGGACAAAATCGTGGGGTAAGGCAAAACGATCTTAATGCTGCTTCCTTTTACCGTAATGTCTTCCTTGCGGACCTGGCTCAAATCGATCCCGGCTTTTACGCGGGCTTTGCAGCTCAGCAGGATATTCCGGTCCCCGAACTTGTACCATTCCTTGTCATCCTTAAGCTCGATGATTTTACCGATCGTATATTCGGAGGTCGCCAGCAGGCCGATGTTCCGGACTTCATAAACATCCACTTTTTTGGAGGCGTCGTCGTCCCCGGAACAGGCTGTCAGGAGGCAAAAGGTGATTATATATAAAAAATACTTCACGGTTTAAAGATAAGAAAAAAATGTGCCGGAATTGAAACTTCTGTTGTCACCTCCCTTTTTCTTGGCGCTAACGCTTAATCTTCGAAAGCTTCACTTTCTCTTCTCCTCAAGGAGGGAAAACACCTCCTCCCTGGAGGGAGGAGCGAGGAGGGTGATAAGCCTACTCTTTCATCGTAATCACAAAAAATACTTCCCGCTGTCAATCAGTTTTTGGGCGATTTGCTGGCGCAGCTCTTTCGGGTTGATGGCTTCGGTTTTGGTGAAGCGTTTCAGGCCCATCAGCATCATGCGCGCCTCATCGCCTTCGGCAAAGGACTGGATGGCATCTTTGGCTGCCTTTCCTATTTTGTCGGCAGCATCATAGAAATAAAGCCTGCAGAGCGCAAGTTGCACATCGTCTTCTTTGATACGGCCTGCAGCGAGGTTTTTCTCCACGCGCAGCAAAACGGATTCCGCCTGGTAGATCGCAATTGCCATATCGGCAATATTCATCAGGATCTCCTGTTCTTTGGAGAGTGTTTGCATCAGCTTTTGCACCGCGGAACCGGCCACCATCAGGATGGATTTTTTGAAATTCTCCAAAGCCAGGTGCTCATTGGCCAAAACAGAATCGCCTGTTTCCGGTGTTTCCGGGATGCTCATCAATTCCGAAGCGACTTTCATGGCAGGTCCCATCAGGTCCAGCTCTCCCTTGAGCGCGCGTTTCAGGATCATGTCCACCGTCAGCAGGCGGTTGATCTCATTGGTTCCTTCAAAGATCCGGTTGATGCGCGAATCGCGGTAGGAACGCTCCACCGGGGATTCGGCCGAATAGCCCATTCCCCCAAAAATCTGCACGGCTTCGTCGACCACATAATCAAGGCATTCGGAACCGGCTACTTTGAGCATGGCGCACTCGGCAGCGTATTCCTCGATGCCCTTGAGCGTCGCTTTTCCTTTATCGAGTCCTTCCTCGATGAGGTGGGCAATTTTGTCGTCGATGTTTTGACCGGCGCGATACATGGCCGATTCCAGCGCAAAGGTGCGCATCACCTGTTCGCCCAGTTTGAAGCGGATCGCCCCGTATTTGGAAATCGAGCGGCCAAACTGCTCGCGGTCGAGCGCATACTTCACCGAATCGTTGATCGTTTGTTTAGAGCCGCCCAATACACCGGCAGCGAGCTTGATGCGACCGATATTCAGGATATTCAGCGCGATTTTAAAGCCGTTTTTCCGCTCGGAAAGCAGGTTTTCAACCGGCACTTTGACCTTATTAAAGAAAATCTGGCGGGTCGATGAGCCTTTGATCCCCATTTTGTGCTCTTCGGGGTTCCGGGAAATCCCTTCGGAAGCCGCTTCCACCAGGAAAGCGCTCAGCACGTCGTCGTCGTCTATTTTAGCAAAAACGGTATATAAATCGGCAAAACCGCCATTTGTAATCCACATTTTCTGGCCGTTCAGGATGTAATGTTTCCCATCTTCGGAAAGCACGGCCTTCGTTTTCCCGGAATTGGCATCAGAACCCGAATCAGGCTCCGTGAGGCAATACGCCGCTTTCCATTCGCCGGTAGCCAGTTTCGGGATGTATTTCTGTTTTTGTTCCTCTGTTCCGTAATACAGCAGCGGAAGCGTACCAATTCCCGTATGCGCGCCGAAACCCACGGAGAAGGAATGTCCCTGCCCCAGGTGCTCGGTAGCCAAAAGCGAAGTTTTGAAATCCGTTCCCATCCCTCCCAGCGATTCCGGTACGGAAAGTCCCAGCAAGCCTAAAGCACCGGCCTTATCAAGCAAAGAAACCATGAGGCCTTCTTCCTGTGCATCAATCCGGTCGAGGTTCGGAATGACTTCCTGCTGGATGAAATCCTCGCAAACCTGTATGATCATGCGCTGTTCTTCGTTCCATTCTTCGGGTACAAAAATTTCATTGGCCTGGGTTTTGCGAATGAGGAATTCACCCCCTTTAATCGCTTTTTTTGCTGAGTCTGACATATGCTTTTATTTGATTTAACGAATATAAACAAAAAAAGTTATACTATGCAAGCATAGAATATTAAATTTTTATTTTAACCTTCCCGGCAAACATACGAAGGCACAAAAACACAAGCTTACACGAAGGTTTATGGGAACGCAAAGGATCGCAAGGTTTTTCGTTATTTGCAGGAAAACACAGCAAAAACTTAACGGAAATGTCCCCTATCGTTTAAGCGCAACAGGAAGGCCGAAGTTTGACTGTTCCCAAAAACATAGGTAAATTTCCCGTCGTACAGGATTTTACTCCCGCTTTCCGAGCCGGATTTGTACCTTTTCAACCAGGTAAGCTCTTCGCCGAATTGATCCATTTTAAAAACCACCAGATCATGATTCGTGTCCTGCCCCGTACAAATTAAAAAACCGTCATCCGTTTTAACACAGGAGTTGATCCTGGCATCCGTATCGATTTCCTGTTTCGAAATTTCCTCCCCGCCGATAGTGAACCGTGCAACGTATACACTACCCGGATCAGGGTATTCCGTCCCGATAGTAAACGATGGCGTATTCCGGTATATGTTGCCGGCCAGTAATAAATCACCGGACGGATCTGTTTTTAGGTGGGCGGAAGTCCCCACACCATAGTCAACCTGCTTGTCCCAGAGTTTATTTCCAAGGGCATCCGTTTTAAACAAGACGGCATTCCAATATCCCATAGCGGTTGAGGTATTTCCCGAGAATAAAAACCCGCCATCTGAAGTTTCCTTCAACCCGGTCAAATTAAGCATCGGATCTTCATCGTGCTCTTTGAACCAGATTTGTTCGCCATTGAGATTGATTTTCAACAGGATACTATGGTATTCCATATCGTAGCCCGAAATAAGAAGCATTAAATTTCCATCGGATAAGCGGGCTATCTTGTTCACAAAATTCTGCTTATGGAAAACATAATGTTTTGACCACAATTGATCTCCTGCTGTATTGAGTTTTGTTAAGAAAACCCTGCTGGAATCCATGCCGTAATGTTCATTTCCAAAAACAAAAATCCCATTGCCCGGAATTTCCACCAAGCCCGGAGAATATACAGCATTCGGCATAACCATATCTTTTCTCCAGATTTCCTTTCCCTTTTTATTCGTCCTAAATACCGAAAGCGTATTGCCTGAAAACCCGCAAAACAACAAGTCGCCGTCCTCTGAAAGGATCGCCGCATCGTCACCATATAAATTTACATTGTCGAAAAGTGTGAAAGGCGGTTTGCGCCGGACAATTTTTTCTTTGGAACAGGAATTTGAAACGGCTGAAATCAGTACCAGGAAGAAAATAATCTTTTTCATGTTATCAGTTTAGTTTAACAAATATAAAGAACTTTTTCTTCCCTGATTTATTGCCCTGCTGCAAACAGATTTTCACTGATTTATAACACATGCTATCTGATCCAATAAAATCTTTGTCCCTTTTTGAAGGACAAGCAGCTTTAGTTCTGTCTCGGCCCGCCGCGGATATATGGATAAAAACGGTGCGACGGGCCTCGACAAAACAGGTTTAGAAGTTCATGAGGATTCTGCCCAGGCAATTGATTCCTGCCTGCGGGAAATAGAAGTTTTCCACTGTACGCCGGCCACCGTAGATGTAGCCCCAGGTGTAGCCGTTGTTTTCATACTGGTGGTTGAAAATATTGTTAACGAGCACCCCGAATACAATTTCTTTTCCGAAGAGTTTCGTGGTGGAGTAGTTCACGGATAAATTGGTGATGTAGTACGCATCCAGGCTGCGGGAATCCGTCGAAGTATTATCCAGGAACTGCTTGCCGACATATTTCGACAGGAGATTAAACTTCAATCCTTTTACCGGTTCGTATGCCAGGCTAATGCTCCCGATAAAGTTCGGGGAAAAAGCCAGGTCGGTGTTTTTGTGGATAATGGCCTGCTGTCCGCCGTTGTCGTAATCATCAATGTATTCTGTAAATTCTTTGATCTTATTCTGGCTGAAAGCCGCATTCCCGGAAAGATGCAGTTTGCGCTTCAGCAGGAAAACACCAGCAACGAGCTCGATTCCGCTACGGTAGCTCTGATCGGCATTGGTGCGCGTATAACCGCCCACATCATTGATCTCGCCGGTCAGAATCAGCTGGTTTTTGTAGCTCATGAGGTAATAATTGGCGGTCAGGTAGTATCTTTCTTTCGCCAGGCGGTAGCCGAATTCCAGGTTGTTGAGCGTTTCATGCTTTGGGCGGGATGACGCCAGGTTTTCGCGGAAATCGTCACGCACCGGCTCGCGGTTAGCTACGGCAAAGGAGGCATACAATTGGTTGCGGGTGTTGAAATCGTAGGTCAGGCCTGCTTTCGGGTTAAAGAAAGTGTAATTTACCTTTTGCTGAGCTTCGAGCAATTCGCCATCCACTTCTTCCACTCCGAGGAAGGAATAATCGATGTGGCGCACTTGCAAATCGGCATAAGCGGTCAGTTTTTTAAAGCGTTTGTTTACTTTCACATAAGCATTAGCATCATTTTTCAGGGATTCATTGTCGTAATAATGATCGCGGATTTCGCTGTCCGAAGCGTAGCGTGCCCAGATGATCTCACCGAAATGTTTTCCTTTATACTGGTTGGCACCACCGCCGAAAGTCACATTGAAATTCTTTGGAGAGAAATATTCCAGGGAAAAAACGCCGCCGTAGAAATCATTATCGAGCCAGCGGCGGCGAATGATGTCGCTTGTGCTCACCGTATCGATCCCCAAAACAACCGGGGCAAGGCCATAATCCGACAGCTCATCGTTCTGGCGGTATTGCTCGTAAAAACCTTCGCCATGCGTATAATGTGCCGCCAGGTTGAGGCGTAAACGCCGGTTAAAGTTGTAGTTGTACAGCAATTGGTAATGGTTTTGCTGGTAATTGTCGACTTCGTTGTCATAACGGTAAATGTTATAGGTGCGCGGATCGGAAGCAAACAGGTTGGCCGAATCGGCTGCGCTTTGGTAAATCCCGCCCGGGTAATAATTGGTGTAGAAATGGTTCAACAGCGAATCTTCATTGCCTTCCAGTTTGGATTCCGGAACGCCGTACCAGGCCTGGTAAGTGATTTCCTTCCCGCTGAAAACATTCACTTTCAGGAGGGATTTTTCGCCCAGGTAGGCCCCGGAAAAGAAATAAGACCTGAGGTTTGCCGAAGCGCGGTCCATGTAACCGTCGGAAGCAATGCGCGACAAACGCATATCGAAGCTGAAGCGGTTGTTCATCAAACCGGTCCCTGCTTTCACGGAGTTTTTCCAGGTGTTGAAAGAACCGTAGGAATTGTCGACTGTGGCGTAAGGTATCGTGTTGATTTTATCCGTCAGCACGTTAATGCTCGCTCCGAAAGCCGCCGCCCCGTTGGTCGATGTCCCTACCCCGCGCTGTACCTGGATGTTTTCCACGGAACTGGCAAAATCCGGCATGTTGACCCAGAAAACGCCATGAGATTCGGAATCATTGAGCGGGATGCCATTTACGGTCACGTTGGTACGTGTCGGATCCACCCCCCGGATGCGAACGCCCGTGTAACCCACACCTGCCCCGGCATCGGAGGTGACAACAGTCGACACGGTGGATTCGAGCAAATAAGGCAAATCCTGCCCGAAGTTCTGGCTTTTGATCTGCTCTTTGTCGATTTCGGTAAAGGTTGTCGGCGACGATTTCCCCGCTCGGGTGGAATGCACGAATACCTCTTCCATTTCGCGGGCGGGCATTTCGATATCCATATAGGAAGCTATGGAAGTCATTTGGATATCTATGACCAGGTTTTTACCTTCCACTTTGATTTCCTGCTGAAAAGGCTCGTAAGCGATCAACTCGCTCTTTAGGATGTAAGTTCCGGGAGGAACATTTTTCAGCTCGTAATTCCCATCGATATCGGAAACAGCAGTAATTTGCGTGTTCACAAGGGATACTTTAGCCAAAACAACGGCTTCTTTTATTTCCCCTTCGGTAATTTTTCCTTTGATGGAGAATTGGGCGCTGAGTTGCGCGATGGATGCTACGAAAAGCAGCGTTAAACAAATAATTCTTGTTTTCATTTTTATAAAAAATTATACAAGAATAAGGGGCTAATTCTTATGGATTAATCATTAGCTTTTTGGTGGCTTGCGCCATTTTATCTTCATTTCCTACGCAGGCATTATCCTGATCAGGTCAATGGGTATAATCTCAGCCCCTAGCGGGACACCCCTTTGAGATGGGGCAAAGGTATGAATTAAAAATGGAAAATGAAGAATGGAGGATCATTTTGATTTGAAAATATGAAATGCCGTGTAAATCACCGGCTTTTAAGCGTTGATTATCCGTTAAAAACTTTTTTATTACTGATTACCAGTTATTTAACCTGGATTTGTTTAGGTTTAGCGAAACGCATTTATCCGTTAAGCAACTTTTTTGTTTCTGAAAATCAGCGGTTTAACAAAAAACCTCAAAGTGATTCTAAAAACGAAATCAGCTGCTGCCGTTCCTTCTTGGATAATTTTTTGAACTTGTTTTTGCTATTTTCTGCTTCGCCGCCGTGCCACAAAATGGCCTCTTCGATGGAGCGGGCACGCCCGTCGTGGAGCAAATAGGTGTGATTCCCAACGGTTTTGATCAGGCCAAGTCCCCACAAAGGCTGGGTGCGCCATTCACGACCACCGGCCAGGAAATCGGGACGATTGTCGGAAAGGTCTTCACCCATATCATGAAGCAGCAAATCGGTATACGGGCGAATAGTCACATTTTTCAGGGCTGCGATGGAGCCGCTGTTCCCGGTCGTAAATTTCGGCGTATGGCATTTGTTGCAATCGTTGTTGCTGAACAGGCGTTTGCCTTCGAGGACGTCCTGGTTTTTGTAATTGCGGCGCACCGGTACAGCTAGTGTCCGGGAATAGAGCACGACTTTTGCGAGGTCTTCATCCGAAATCTCCGGGCTCCCGCCATCCGGCAATCCCTGGCAGGAAGTTTGCCCCGCCGTGTGGTTCTGGGAAGAAAAAATACTGGTTGTAATCCCGATATCACCATTGAAAGCCCCGGCTACCTGCAATTCAATTGTTGCGGTGTTGGCCTTCCAGCCAAAGCGGCCAAACTGGGCCATTTGGGTCAGCGGGTTCCAAACGTAATTCGGACGGCCGGAGATCCCGTCACCATCCGTATCATTTTCGTCGGCAATAGCCAGCAAATCGTTCTCGCTGATCAATTCGAGCAGACCGAGGCCGATCATCTGCTGCCCCACGCGCGGAGAAATCAGCACCGAAGCATCCATATTTCCGTAATTGTTACCTGAAATGCTGTAAGTCGGCTTACGCAGGCTGTAAGTTGTGCCGTCCGGGTAAGTTCCTGCTATTTCTTCGTAACTGATGTTCATTGTTCCTTCGCCGCTTACGGTTGAAATGCCGTTATCCTGCAATTGTCCGCCATACATCAGCTCGGCCAGTGGGGAATTATCAGAACTGCTGCCCGGCAAGCTCAGGCGAAAAAGCAAACCCTGGTTTTTGAAAGGCAGCCCGCGTCCATCGCGAAAATGGCAGCCTGCACAGGATTTGGAGTTGAATAAAGGCCCCAAACCATCACGCGCAGTCGTGGAAGACGGCGCTTCGACCCAGTTGTCCTGGAAAAAGGAATTGCCGACAAAAAAATGGAGCTTTTCATCCTGCGTCACACCTTTCACCTGGTAGGAAAAGGCCAGCCCGGATTCGTCGTATACGGTCAGATTGCCGGCAGAAAGCTCCTCGCCGTCTTCATACTCAGCGTAATCAACGAACTCAGGAGCTTTGTCTTTTTTACACCCCCAGACGAGGATGCCTGTTGCCAGGAATAAAACCAAAAAATATTTCATCAGTGAATCAGAAGGTAATCCCGAATTCAGCTGCAATCTCGAGGATTTTTGCCTCTTCGGCCTGTAAAGCCAATACGGCTTCGTATACTTTCGGACGTTCGGCCGGCAGCACAATCGCCTGGTCAAACGGGATGTACATGGCGGCGATTTTAGATGTCGTTGCTCCTCTCAGGGCAAGGAATTCGGAATTTTTTGTTGCATTTACCTGGCCCACGAGGTCTTCCAGGGCATATCCGCTCATTTGCACACCGCTCTTACGGGTGTACTCTCCTTTATAAAGGTTGCCGATCCCCTGTGCGTTCAGTGCAATGTCGCGGTGCGTATTATCGGAAAAACAGCTGTGCTCGTCTTCCTGGTCCTGGTTGTCATAAGCCGTAAACATGCGCTCACCGGATAATTCAAAGCCGGACATGGCCTTGATGGCATTGAACATTTTGCGCAGGGCATCCCCGTTTTCCATCGCCAGCCATTCGGCACGGTAGTTTGTTGTTGACCCGGTTGCCCAGGCGGTTTTTACCTGGTCGAGCCCCTCAAGTAATACTTCACAGCAAACCATCAGGTATTGTCCTCTTCGCGCCTGGTTGGAAGCCGTTCCGCTGCCATCTGTTACGAAATCGGTATATGGACGCTGACCGGCTGATCCAGCATTAAAATCCTGGCCCCACAGCAAAAACTCAATGGCATGAAAGCCCAGGGAAATGTTTGTTTCTCCCCCATTTTCGTTAGCCGTTACAAGCGTTTGGATATTGATGTCCGGGTATTGTGTTGTATTGTTGATGATGCCCGAATTCGGCGCACCGTCTACGTAATCAATGTAAGCTTCATCAAGCGGCCAGGCATTGATCAGTCCTTCCGGTCCGTCGGAAGCGTTATCGATCGGTCCTTCGGCAAAGCGGAAAATCTCGGATTGACCGTAAATTTCGCGGGAATCGAGCCAGGCCTGTTTGGCAGCCTGATGCGTCGAAGCACTTGGATTGTTGACAAAAGCATCACAAGCCGTTTGCAATTCCTGGCAGGCCATAAACGCGTCTTCATAAACAGCAAGCGCCATGTTGGCATAAGTTTCTTTCACTTGCTGCTTTTGCGCCGCGAGCGGGTCTGTTTCGTCATAGGTACAGGAACCGTCGTCTTTTTTTGCTTCGGAATTGTAATTCAGGGCATCCGGGTCGGTACAGCCTTCTTTTTTACAGGAAACGGCCAGTGCGGTTACGCAGACCAGTGGTAATATAATCTTTTTCATTTTATACTTAATTTAATGTAACAAAGTAATTCATATTTGCAGGATGATCCAATACCTTAAAAGTGGTATTGTTAATATGCTAACACCTTAATGTGCTAATATGCTAATTAACAGAGCTCGAAGCTCTCATTAGCACATTAAATCATTAGCATATTGCCACATTAAATTCATGACAGGGCCGCGCTAACGCTTGCCCAATCAATCGCTGCGCTATTTCTTCTTCTTACGACGGCCTTTCCAGATCAGGAACCCGGTAACAGGCATCGTAGCGATCAGTAAACTGGCCGAAAAAGCCAGGATTTTTCCCGGCAAGCCCCAAACGCTCCCGACGTGAATATCATAATTCATGCGATAGAGCTTGTCGGCAGCGGAAAGCTTGTCGACACGCCCCCAC
>CBINGV010000008.1:0-25825 GCA_966250255.1 uncultured Flavobacteriales bacterium
TGGAAAATGATTTCGGTCCCGGCCCGGATGTACAAGCCATTTTGTTCCTGATTGGCGTGGAAGAGCTTGGCCTGGGCTACAAAAAATTCAAAAAACAGGAGAAAACCGACCTCATGCATGTAGCTGTCTGTACGGTGCTTGAACCACACGGCCACTACCGTTTCCTGGGCCGCGATAAGGACAACTGGCCGCATTTTGAGTTGATCAGCGAGTTGCCACAACTGGACGAGCGCGAGCAGCAGCACCTGATGAAAGAAGCCATCCTCGATTATTTCAACAGCCAGGGCGTTTACGGCGAGCTTTAGACTGCCATTGCCGCACCGGCCTCAATCCGGGCCTTCATTTCGGCAGAGCGGATCCTGTTTTTGATTTTCCCGTAAAGTTTCAGTGCCGCATCAATCTCCCGGCGGAATTCCTTTTCATAACCGTAGCAATATTCGGAAGTTGCCCACAAGAGATACGTTTCGATTTGCTCCGCGAAATGGTCATCGCTGATTTTCAGCTCCACATCCAGGGCCCGGTTAAAAAAGGAGCGCCCCTCTTCCACTTTGCCCTGCCGGAAAAGAAAAGCGGCATAATCCCGCAGGTGGACCTGTTTTTGCTCGGGATTTTGGGAGCGGGCAACTGCTTCCTGCCAATAATGGCCGGTTTTTTTGAAATCCCGCAGCTCATTGTAAGTAAATGCCGCCAGGGCACAATCGGTCGCTGTGATGATTTCCGGTTTTTCGCTGAGCAGGAATTCCACTTCCGTCATGAGCGTGCTCCGCTGGAAATCATAGTTCCGTCTCAAATCCGCTTTTTCGGGCCGGATGCCTTTTTCATCTTCTTTCAGGTTGGCAATTTCGACATTGATCCGGGCAACCGCATTTAAGGTATCGGTCAGGGTCCGCCGGATGTTCCGTTTTCTTTCCTTGTGATTAAACACGACATTGAATAAGAGTGCTGAAGCGGAAAGAAGAAAAGCGCAGGAACTAAGAATTAAGTTCATTATATTCATAGCCTTCGGTTTAGTTATATCATCAAATATAAGAAATTAATCCGGGTTTTACAACGGCGGAACACGCTCTTTGCAGTTTGGCCCGCCCTTACAGCAGCTTTAATATTGTTATTTATCCTTAAAAAGGGATGGATATTGCTGCAAAAACTTATCTTTGTTGCCTTAATCGAATCAAGCACAAGGAAATGGATTTTTGGATCAAGGCTGCACAGCTTATTTTATCGCTCTCAATACTGGTTATCTTACACGAATTTGGTCACTACATCCCTGCGAAACTCTTCAAAACGCGCGTTGAGAAATTTTACCTCTTTTTTGATCCCTGGTTTTCCATTTTCAAGAAAAAAATCGGGGATACGGAATGGGGGATCGGCTGGCTGCCTTTGGGCGGTTACGTGAAGATTTCCGGCATGGTTGATGAATCCATGGACAAGGAACAGCTCGCACAGCCTGCACAGACCTGGGAATTCCGTTCCAAGCCGGCCTGGCAGCGTTTGATCATCATGATCGGGGGCGTTACGGTAAACCTGGTGCTCGGAGTATTGATCTACATCTGCGTGGTTTTTGCTTATGGGGAAGATAAACTGAACCCGAGTGATGTGAAAGCCGGAGTGGCGGTACATCCCTACCTGAAAAAATACGGGCTTGAATCCGGTGACAACATTTTAAAAATCGAAGGTGAGGCCATTGACGATGTGGACGCCACCACCCGCGAGATCCTGCTTTTTGATGCCAAAAAACTCGAAGTCAAAAAAGCTGATGGCAGTCTGAAAACCATTACCCTCCCGGAAAATATCGATTATGAATTGTTTGGGAAAGGCGCTTTGCCGGTAACTAGTCAGCGGGCTTATCCCGGGAAGGTAGAAACCCTGGTGAGCTTAGTGGAACAGGATTTTAAGGACAATACGATCAAAGCCGACGATTTACTGGAAAAAATCAACGGGAAAAAAATCACCGACATCACCGACTACGGACAGGCGCTTTCCAAAGACAAGGTCAATACCATTACGATCAACCGCGCCGGCGAGCTGATCCCGGTGAAAATCGGGAAAAATGAATTGTCCAAACTGTATCTGGCTTTCCCATCCATCAAAATCGGATTGATGCCGGGCGACAAATTTGTCAAGATCAATGGCCAATCCATTGTTTATTTTGACAATATTGTCGATCAGCTTTACGAAAGCAAAGGCAAAGAAGCAAACATCAGCGTTTCCAGGGACGGGCAAATTGTTGAGCTGAGCGGGGTCATTCCTGCCGCCGGCAAACTGGGCTTCCTGCCGAGTGACGTTAAACTCCTCGAGCATGCAAAACACATCGATTATTCTTTTGGTGAAAGTTTCGGGGTGGGTATTGACAAAGGTTTATTTACCCTTGGCGGTTACGTCGGCCAGCTCAAATTCCTCTTCACGGAAAAAGGCGCTTCTTCCATCGGCGGTTTCGGTTCCATCGGGAAAATGTTTTCTTCCACCTGGAACTGGGAATTATTCTGGCTCAATACGGCTTTTATTTCCATCGTGCTGGCTTTCATGAACATCCTGCCGATCCCGGCGCTTGACGGTGGCCATGTTGTTTTCCTGCTCTATGAAATGATTACCGGCCGCGAAGCCCCGCAAAAAGTATTGGAATACGCCCAGTATGTCGGCTTTATTCTACTGCTCGGTTTGCTGATCTACGCCAACGGAAACGATATTTACGGGCATTTCTTTAAATAAAGATTCGAAAATTCATTGCTGACGCGAATTCATAAATTCGTGGATCCTAACTGCATGATCTGCGCAGCCATCAGCGTTCATCCGCGGAAAATGCCCCTGTAAACAGCACATTCCGCTTCATTCCTTTCAGCTTGGTGCGCTTAATCGGGCTGTTTTTGGTGAGAATTTTGAATTGTTCTTCTTCCAGGTTTTCCCAATCGGCAGCCCTTAAGCTCAGCAACAATTCGTTGGGGGAAAAAGCGCTTTCTTTTGTTGGTTTTGAAAAACGGTTCCAGGGACAAACGTCCTGGCAGATATCGCAGCCAAAGGCCCAGCCGTTCATTTTCCCGGCAAAATCCTGCGGGATCAGCTCGTCCTTCAGCTCGATCGTCAGGTAGGAAATGCATTTGGACCCGTCCACGATGTAAGGCGTATGGAGCGCATCCGTCGGGCAGGCATCCACACAGCGGGTGCAGGTGCCGCAGTAATCTTTAATCGGGCCGTCCGGCTCCAGCTCCAGGTCAATAATCAATTCGGCGATGAAAAAGAAAGAGCCGTTTTTAGGGTGAATCAGGTTGCCGTTTTTCCCAATCCAGCCCAGCCCGCTTTTCCTGGCCCAGCTTTTATCCATCACCGGGGCCGAATCTACGAAAACACGGCCGCCCACCTCACCGATCTCTTCGCCGATCCGTTCCATAAAATGCTTCAGCTTTTCCCGGATCACCTCGTGGTAATCCTGCCCGTAAGCGTATTTGGAAATTTTAGGGAATGCCTGCGCGTACTCTTTTTCGGGATAATAATTCAGCAAGAGGGAAACGACACTTTTCGATCCTTCAACGAGCAGCCGGGGATCGAGCCGCTTGTCAAAATGGTTTTCCATGTACTGCATCTTGCCGTGAAATCCGTTTTGAAGCCAATTATAAAGTCGTGGGGCATCTTCTTCCAAAAAAGTAGCCTTAGATATACCACAATACAAAAAACCCAGCTCAGCGGCTATTTTTTTGACAATGGTGCTATGTTTCGATTTTTGTGACATATTAATTTCCTCCCTGGAGGGAGGATTAAGGAGGGGGATTCATGTAAATCTCATTTTCCCGAAGCTGTCACCCCTCTTTATCTCCCCTGCGCCATCGCTAAAGCTTTTGCGGCATGCGATCAAGGGGAGAAACGCTCCGATTAAAAAAGTCCGCCCTGGTAAAAACCGAGATCCTTTCCCAAATGGCGATAGGCTTTCTCCGTCACTTTCCGGCCGCGCTGCGTGCGCACCAGGAAGCCTTCCTGGATCAGGAAAGGTTCGTACACTTCTTCCAGCGTACCGGCATTTTCACCGATCGCCGTGGCGATGGTCGTGAGGCCCACCGGCCCGCCGTTGAATTTATCGATGATCGTATTCAGGATGCGGTTGTCCATTTCATCCAGGCCATAAACATCTACGTTGAGGGCTTCGAGTGCAATCTCGGTAATTTCCCGGTTGATCGTGCCGTCACCTTTAATCTGGGCAAAATCGCGCACCCGGCGCAGCAGGGCATTGGCAATCCGGGGCGTTCCGCGACTACGGCTCGCAATCTGGTAAGCGGCTTCTTCGCTGATCGGGATATCCAGTAAGGCGGAAGAACGTTCCACGATCATTGTCAGTGTTTTGGCATCGTAGTATTGCAGGCGGGAATTGATCCCGAAACGGGCCCGGAGCGGCGAAGTCAGCAAACCGGAACGTGTCGTGGCGCCGATCAGCGTAAAAGGATTGAGCGCAATCTGGATCGTCCGGGCATTCGGCCCGCTGTCGATCAGGATATCGATCACGTAATCTTCCATCGCTGAATACAGGTATTCTTCAATCACGGGGCTCAGCCGGTGAATTTCGTCAATAAACAGCACATCGCCTTTATCGAGGTTGGTCAGCAAGCCCGCGAGATCACCCGGTTTGTCGAGCACCGGCCCGCTGGTAATTTTGATGCCCACACCCAATTCGGCCGCAATGATGTTGGCCAGGGTCGTTTTACCCAATCCGGGCGGGCCGTGCAGCAAAACGTGGTCCAGCGGTTCGCCGCGGTGGTTGGCAGCTTGCACAAAGATTTCGAGGTTTTCCACCACTTTTTCCTGACCGGCAAAATCCGTCAGTCGTTTCGGGCGTAAGACCTTATCGTAATCCTTTTCGGCGCTTTGCTCCAATTCCTTTCTGTAATCAAATGATTCTTCTTCCAAGCTGAAAAACGTTTTGTCAAAAATACGAAAAAGCCTTTCATCCGGGGACAAAAGGCTTTTAAAAATTATTTTATGCGAAGCTTAATGCGTTTCTTCTTCCTCGCCTTCCATTAAAGGAACGTTCTGAGGTACAAAATCTTCTTCGTAACCCGGCTTGGAGTAGTCATACGGCCAGCGGTGAACTTCAGGAATAGCTCCTGGCCAGTTTCCATGCATGTGCTCTACCGGTGTTGTCCACTCGAGTGTGTTGGACCTCCATGGGTTTTGTTCAGCCTTAGGTCCGCGGAAAATACTATAGAAGAAGTTGAAGAGGAAAAAGCCCTGTCCAACAGCTGCAATAATTGCGAATACCGTAACGATCACATTGAGGTCCATGATCATTTCGTATGAATTGGTATCGAACTCACCGTAAACAGAGTAATCGTAGTAACGGCGCGGCGCACCCGCCAGACCTACGAAGTGCATCGGGAAGAACACCCCGTAAGCACCAACGATGGTGATCCAAAAGTGTGCGTAACCCAAACGGGTGTTGAGCATGCGTCCGTACATTTTCGGGAACCAGTGGTAAACCCCTGCAAACATACCGAATACAGCAGACATACCCATTACAATGTGGAAGTGGGCAACCACGAAGTACGTATCGTGGATCGCGATATCCAAAGCGGAGTCAGCGAGGATGATCCCGGTAACACCACCTGTGATGAAGGTAGAAACAAGACCAACTGCAAACAACATAGCCGGCGTGAGCACAAGGCTACCTCTCCAGAGCGTGGTCAGGTAGTTAAATACTTTCACCGCGGACGGGATCGCAATCAATAAGGTTGTAAATACGAAGACGCTACCCAGGAACGGGTTCATACCGGTAATGAACATGTGGTGACCCCAAACTATAAAGGAGAGGAAACCGATCGCCAGGATGGAACCGATCATCGCGCGGTAACCGAAAATCGGCTTGCGGGAGTTGGTTGCGATAATTTCAGAAGAAAGACCAAGGGCCGGTAATAATACAATGTATACTTCCGGGTGACCGAGGAACCAGAACAAGTGCTGGTAAAGGAGCGGCGAACCACCGTGATTGTCGAGCATTTCCCCACCGACGATGATGTCGGAAAGGTAGAAGCTTGTTCCTGCGGAACGGTCCATCAGGAGAAGCAATGCGGCGGACAAGAGAACCGGGAAGGAGAGCACACCGAGTACAGCCGTTACGAAGAAGGCCCAAACCGTCAATGGCAAGCGGGTCATTTTCATTCCTTTTGTACGGAGGTTCAGGATTGTTACGATGTAGTTCAGGGAACCCAAGAGGGAAGAAGCGATGAAGATCGCCATGGAAACGAGCCAGAGGGTCATCCCCAGGCCGGAACCTTCGATTGCTTGCGGAAGGGCGGAAAGCGGAGGATAAATGGTCCAACCGGCCATTGCAGGTCCTGTTTCGATGAACAGGGAAACAAACATGATCATGGAAGACAGGAAGAACATCCAGTAAGAAAGCATGTTCAGGAAGCCTGAAGCCATATCACGCGCACCGATCTGCAACGGAATCAAAATGTTAGAGAATGTACCGGACAAACCACCTGTCAAGAGGAAGAATACCATGATTGTACCATGGATCGTCACCAAACCTAAGTACATGTTTTCTTTCAAAACACCGCCCGGAGCCCAGGTTTCACCAAGGAACATGGAAAGGAAATCCGAGCTTTCGCCCGGCCAGGCCAATTGAATTCTAAATAAAATAGACAAAAGCATCGCCACAACACCCATGAAAACAGCAGTAACTAAATACTGTTTCCCGATCATTTTGTGGTCCATACTGAAAATGTACTTCGATACGAAGCCTTCTTCATGATGTTCGTGGTGATCATGTGCTCCGTGATGTCCGTGTGCTTCGTGTGCTAAAGCTCCCATTTATATTTGATTATTTAAGATTAATATTAATTATCCTGCTTTATTTAACTGTATCGGCAACGGTTGCCGCTTCTCCTGCAGGAGCTGTACCCTCAGCCGGTGTAGCCGCTGCTGCGGGCTTCGCCAGGAAAGTATCTTTAAACGTTTGCTTGGATTTCAACCAGGCTTTGTACTGCGCCGGCGTGTCTACCACAACAATCATTTTCATTTTGTAGTGCGCGCTACCGCAAATCTTGTTACACATCAAAACATAGTTGAATTTCGGGTTTTTCATTTTCGCCCGCATTTGTTTTGTGGTGTATTTCGGAGTTACTTTCAGACGGGTAGTCAGACCCGGAACCGTGTTCATCTGCGCGCGGAAATGCGGGAAGTAAGCGGAGTGGATCACGTCTTTCGCACGGAAAGTCATCTCGTACTCTTTGCCTACGCAGAGGTGAAGGGTATCTTTTTGGATAATATCATCGTAAGCCTCAGCATCCCATTTTTTGTTGTGACGTGCACGCATTTGAACGAGCAGACGCAGCAAGCGGGTTTTGTGATCGAGGTCGTTTTCCATTTTCTCCAGGTCTTCCGGCATGAAAATATTTTTCGGGTTGTTCAGTTTTTCTTCGAGCAGCTCGATACCCAACACCGTACCGTCGGCTTTTCCATATTCCATCTGGCGGATGGCAGAGTCGAGGGACTCGGAAGTGATCAAAGCCAGTTCATTTTCCTGGGTGGTCAGCTTGTAATCGAAATGACCGAGGATGTTGTCATCCCCTGCATAACGTGCCGTCCAGTCAAACTGCTTGGAAAAAAGCTCAATGCGGATCGCCTCCTTGCTTGAATCGGAAGTTGCGCTGTTCCACACTTTCAACCCGAGGATGATGATCACGGCGAGTACCACAGCAGGAACAACGGTCCAGAGCAGCTCCAGTTTGTTGTTGTGCGGGTAGTAATACGCTTTTACTCCCGGTTTTCTTACATATTTGTAAGCAAAGTAAAACAAAAGGGTGTTCGTCAGGAAGAATACGACGATGATGATCACGAAGTTCAGGTTGAGCAGCCAGTCGGTCTCATCTCCCTGGTAGGAAGCCGATTCACCGCGGCCAGTCCATCCGTATTTCAGCATCAGCCAGATAAAGCCGATGTAGAAAAACAACATAAAGCCCATCAACAAATTAGCATTCAAACGGTTATCCCTATTCGTAATGTCCTCTTCCCTTCTGCCTCTGATTTTGGAAGAAAGCTCGTATACTCTAACCAGCTGTGCCAAAGCAACAACTCCCAGTACAATTACGATCAATGTGATTAATTTAAAACTCATTTTAGTTTATATAAGAATGAATAATTTGTTTATTTAGATATCGGGGTGGATACTTTCGTCCAGGAATGGGTGATTTTTAACTGTCAGCGGAGCTTTCGTCAGGTTGATCAGGATCATTCTGACAAAGAAGCCGAGCGCGAGCAGCATCATACCGATTTCCATGAAGCCGATGAAAGCCCTTTGCCCCATGGAACCGGCCATGATCATGATGTAAACGTCCACCCAGTGGCCGAACAATACGATCATACCAACGGAAGTCAGGATTCCTGCATGTCTTTTAGCGTCACGTGACATCAAAAGCACCATCGGGAAAGCAAAGTTAATGATGAACATACCGAAGTAGAGGAACTTGAAGTTTTCGATACGCATTAAGTGGTAAGTCGTTTCTTCCGGGATGTTGGCATACCAGATCAGCATGAACTGGGAGAACCAGAGGTAAGACCAGAGGAAAGACGTGGCAAATGTCCATTTACCGATATCATGGATATGGCTTTCGTTGACATTTGGCAGATATCCTTGTTTTTTGAGGTACAAGGTCAGGGTAACCAGGACGATCATGGTAGAACACCACATACCGGCGAAGATATACCAGCCGAAGAGGGTTGAGAACCAGTGTACGTCGATGGACATGATCCAGTCCCAGGCAGATGTGGAGCTGAATACGGCGAAGAACACGAGGAACGTTGCCCCTTTACGGTAGTTGGTAAAGTGAATATCCGTTCCGCCTACTTCGTCTTCGAGCATGGATCTTTTCTTGAATCCTCTCCAGAACAAAAGGTATGTTCCGAGGTAAACCAGGGTTCTGATCCAGAAGAAGATTTTGTTCAGGTAGAGGGATTTCCCGTCGATGATCTGATCGTAATGGTGGGAGTTAGGATCTGTGTAAGCAGAATCCATCCACAGGTAAATGTGTGCACCATCCATTAAGGTAATCACCAGCAAGGTAAGCGCCAGCAGGGCAACCCCATAAGGCAGGTAACCTGTCAGGGCTTCAATGACACGCTTGATGGAAGCATACCAACCGGTTTCCGTAGCATACTGAAGGGCGAGGAAGAACAAAGCTCCCAAACCGATAGCAAAAAAGAAGAAACTGTTGATCAACATATTTCCTAAAACGCGCTGCCCCAAATGGTGACCATGGTCGTGACCCATTTCACAAGCAATCCCGATTCCGGTAAAGAGCAAACCGATCACCATAATGGCGATTGTCCAGAGATTTGCCTTTTTTGTAATTTTAAATTCCATTGTTCTAAACGTTTCTTGAGTTATTTTTTAGGTGTTGTTTTCGGACCTCCGGACTTTGCAGCCTCCGGGGTTGTTTTCGCAGCAGCTGTTGTATCGGCAGCAGCAGGCTTACCTGCCATGGTACCGTCAGCGTTGAACGTTCCGTAATCAGCACTTTGGAGCTTACGAATATGGTGAACGAGTGTCCAGATCTCTTTCTTGTTAACAATTGAGTTGTGAGCACCCATCATTCCTTTACCGTAGTAAATGGAGTAGAACATTTGTCCGTCGGCAATTGTCAGACCAGTCAGGACCGCAGCTCCGGTGTAGGCACCGCTTTGAACCATTGGTCCGTTTCCGTCCCCTTTTTCACCGTGACAATGCATACAGTTGGCCGCATACAGTTCTTTTCCTCTTTTGAAAGTTGCTTCTGCATTTTCAGCAGTCAATTTCAACGGGTTTACGTCCATTGCAGCCTGCGCATATTCATATCCTTCAGCTTCCTTGGAAAACTCCCAGCCGAACAAACCGTGCGTAGAAGCAGCCGAAGGAGCAGGCAGCCTGTGGTAAGGCAACATCATCATGACTTCCTGCTTGTCAGTTCCATAATAAGGAATCGTACTGTTCGGAGGCGTCATCGCAGATTGTTTCAGGGAAACATCCGGGTTCAACCTTCCTCTCAACTCACCATAATCCACATACGGCTCGATAGCTGGGGAACGGTACATATCAGGCATGTATTCCAAACCACTGCTATCCGGATCAGCAGTACAAGCACCGATCACAAAACCGGCTGCTACTACCAGGGATGCTTTTCCTATTATTTTAACTAGTTTATTCATCGTTCAGATAAAATTATCGTTTTCGTCCTCAGACGCTTATTTAACTTCTTTTTGATCAATTTCAATTACTCCTGTCGACTTGAGCATTTCCTGGATTTCCTCTGCGGAAAAACCGGAGTTTTCAGACATGCGCAATTCCATAACGAATTTGTCGTCTGTGGTTCTCGGGTCCGGGTTGGAAGCCGGCATACCCGGCAGGGTTTTGTTTTTCAGGAGGTAAGTAATCGCCATACCGTGAGCAGCACACAAAACGGTAAACTCAAACGTTACCGGGATGAATGCGAGGATATTGTCCAGGTACGTGAAGTTCGGCTTACCACCGATGTTCATCGGCCAGTCGCCAATCATAAAATAGCGCATCCCGAGGGTAGCCAGGGTTGTACCTGTGATACCGTACAAGAAAGCCATGATACCTAAACGGGTGTTTTGAACTCCAATGATCGGATCAATCCCGTGGATCGGGAAAGGCGAGAATACGTCCGCTACTTTAATTCCTTTTGCAACCAATTTCTTTGCGCCGTCTTTCAGCACATCGTCATCGTCGTACATTGCATATATAACCTTTTCTGCCATGATCTTTATTAATGATGATTAGAATTATCGTGATGAGTGTCCGGGGCGTTTTTGTAAGACTCACCGGAGGATTTTAAGATGGTTTTCAACTCGGCGATTGGCAATACCGGGAAGAAGCGTGCAAACAAGAGGAAGAATACGAAGAAGATCCCGATTGTTCCGATGTAGATCCCGATATCGATGTGGCTCGGGTAGTGCATGCTCCAGGAAGACGGCAGATAATCGCGGTGAATCGAGGATACGATGATCACGTAGCGCTCAAACCACATACCGATGTTTACCACGATGGAGATGAAGAACGTAAAGTACAGGCTTCTTCTGAGCGGACGGATCCACATCAGCTGCGGGGAAATTACGTTACAGGTCATCATCGACCAGTAAGCCCACCAGTAAGGACCGGTTGCACGGTTGATGAAAGCATACGCTTCATATTCCACACCGGAGTACCAGGAAACAAAGAGCTCGGTCAGGTAAGCCACCCCTACGATGGAGCCTGTTACCATGATTACGATGTTCATGTATTCTACGTGTCTGGTGTGAATGTAATTTTCGAGTTTCATTCCCTTACGCATAACGAGCAGGAGGGTCTGTACCATCGCAAAACCGGAGAATACCGCTCCCGCTACGAAGTAAGGAGGGAAGATGGTGGTGTGCCATCCCGGGATCACCGATGTGGCGAAGTCGAAGGATACAATGGAGTGAACCGAGAATACGAGCGGAGTTGCCAAACCTGCGAGAACGAGGGAAACAAGTTCGAAACGGTTCCAGTTTTTAGCGCGTCCGGACCATCCGAAGGAAAGGATGGAGTACATTTTTTTCGGGATCGGGCGTTTTACGCGGTCACGGAGTGTTGCAAAGTCAGGGATCAGACCGATGTACCAGAATACGAGGGACACGGAAAGGTAAGTTGAAATCGCGAATACGTCCCAGAGGAGCGGCGAGTTGAAGTTTACCCACAGGGAACCGAACTGGTTCGGAAGCGGGAATACCCAGTAGCCCAGCCACAAACGACCCATGTGGATCAGCGGGAAGGTACCTGCCATGAATACCGCAAAGATGGTCATCGCTTCAGCCGAACGGTTAATCGCCATTCTCCATTTTTGTCTGAAGAGCAACAATACCGCTGAGATCAGGGTTCCGGCGTGACCGATACCTACCCACCATACGAAGTTGGTGATATCCCAGGCCCAACCGATTGTTTTGTTTAATCCCCAGACACCGATACCGGTACCAAGCAGGTAGAAAATACATCCTACCCCGTAGATTGCAATAATCAGTGCGATTGCAAACAATACATACCAAGCTCTTGGTGCTTTGTCCTCGATCGGCTTACAAACGTCCTCGGTAATATCGTGGTACGTCTTGTGTCCTAAGATCAGAGGTTCTCTAATTGCTGATTCCTTATGCATTTCAACCTTTTTTTATACAATTAATGATGAGCTTTTTTACTTTCTTTTTTACCGTGATGCGCCGTATCGTGGTGACCTTCTTCCTTGTGCAGTTTAGACAAGAGATCGTTTTTCTCGTTACGGATTTTCACTTTGTACCAGATGTTCGGTTTCACACCAACTTCTTCGAGGGCCTGGTAAGCACGCTTGTCTGTTGCGCTCTTTCTTACCATGGACTTGAGGTCGTTGTAGTCACCGAAAGTGATTGCTCCCGTAGGACAAGCCTCAGCACAAGCTGTGGTTACATCACCGTCAACAACCGGTCTTGCTTCTTTCTTGGCAACGAGTTTACCAGCCTGTACTTTTTGTACACAGAAAGAACATTTTTCCATGACACCGCGGGTTCTTACCGTTACGTCAGGGTTCAGTACCATACGGCCTAAATCGTCCTGAGCCGGGTTAACCTGGGTGAATTTCTTATAGGATGGGTAGTTAAACCAGTTGAAGCGGCGCACTTTGTACGGACAGTTGTTCGCACAGTATCGGGTACCGATACATCTGTTGTAAGCCATCTGGTTCAACCCTTCGTTGCTGTGGTTGGTCGCCGCAACCGGACAAACCGTTTCACACGGAGCGTGGTTACAGTGGTGGCACAGCATCGGCATGTGAACCACTTTCGGGTTAACCGCAGCAACTTCCGCTTTACCGAAGTTGAATGTCTTGCGGTCTTTGCGCATACCTACTGTTGCTTCCTCTTCAGAGGCAAAGTAGCGGTCGATACGCAGCCAGTGCATTTCACGGCCTCTTCTTACTTCGTCCTTACCAACAACCGGAACGTTGTTTTCCGCCTGGCAGGCAATCATACAGCTACCGCAACCGAAACACTGGTTGAGGTCGATGGTCATTCCCCAGCGGTGTCCCACTTTGTCAACCGGGTGAGCATCCCAAAGGTCAAACTCTTCGATCGGTCTTTCAACGTGATTACCTTCCGCATCCAATTTCTGGAGGGTGTAGGCCGGGTTGTAAGCTTCTTTATCCCTGTTTTTGTAAATATCGAGTGTTGTTTCGCGAACGATGGAACGGCGCGCCATCACCGTGTGGTGAATCTGGGTGGCAGCAATCGGGTAAATTTCGCCTTCTACTTTGGTTACGGAACCTTCCGCGAAGTAAGACATCGTGCCGTTTTCCATACGTACCAAACGGAAAGCATTCTGGCCGATTGGTTTGCGGTTTCCTTTATCGTCTGTGCTATGGCCTCCGTACTCTTTGGTTTGGAAAGCTGCGTTACCGATGTTTTCGTTGTTTGCACCACGGCCGTAACCCAAAGCGATACCCACAGTACCCGGAGCTTGTCCCGGAGTTGGGTAAACCGGAAGCGTAAAGCTTACACCACCCACTTTTACCGTAGCAACGTTCAAGCCGTTTTCCTGGTCAAAAGTCGTCGCGTATTTGCCTTCCATTTCGGATGGATTCATGGTGATGTAGTTGTCCCAGGTTACTTTCGTAATCGGGTCAGGAAGTTCCTGTAACCACGGGTTATTCGCCTGGTCACCGATGCCAAGACCGGTTTTCTGGTACAATACAATCTCTGTTCCTTTACCGGCTTTTACCTGGGAAGAAATCCCGGACATGGCAGCTTCGTTAAAGCTTGGATTAGTCGGAGCAACTACAGGAACATCGGAGGTGCTGTCGTGCACCATCATGTTCCAGTAAGTATCTGCATCCGCATATTCCGTTTGCATCGGGAAACCGTAAGTTACCCAGTTGCTTTTAATCAGATCGTAGAATACTTTGGAGTCTTTTCCGCCGCGGGAAGCTTTTCCAGCCCAAACCAGGAAGCTTTCCTGGGCCGCCGCAGTATTGTGAAGCGGACGGATCGTCGGCTGCGCCAGGGCGTAATTGTTCATTTTGGCGTTGTAGTCGTTCCAGGCTTCCAAAGCATGGTGATCCGGGGCAATGAACTTACAAAGGGAAGCCGTTTCATCTGCATAGGAAGCAAGAGAAACTGTCAACCCGATATTTTTCAGCGCTTTCCCGAATTTTTCTCCGTCAGCCAGGGTGTAAACCGGGTTAACGCCGTAGAAGAATATGGCATCCGGTCCTTTACCACTGATCACATCCGCAACGAGCTTGCTCATTTTCGCATCCTGAGAAGCATAGAGGCTAACCGGGTTGTTTACGTTGATGGTTTTGTTGTAAGCCCCCAAAACGGAGTTCAGTTTATTGGCAAGGATTTGCACGGCCTTGTTGTTGGAACCGGCTACTACCAGGGATTCGCTTTTTGATTTTTTGAGCTCAGCCACCGCCATTTCAGCGACCTTTGCCGCTTCAGCGGAAAGCTTGGTGCTTACTCCGCTGCTTACTCCGAATTTACCGAGGATGTAAGAAAGTACATTCGCTTCTTCGGAAGGCTTGATCATTCCGCGGTAATCGGCGTTGGAACCGGAAACGGACATCACGGACTCAAAGTGGAAATGCTTCGACATCCAATCCCCGTCCGGATCTCTGCGGGTAGCGTACTGTGCCTGGTACTCGGTTGAAAGCAACCAGGAGTTCAGGAAGTCCGCACCAACGGAAACGATTGTTTTTGCTTTGGAGAAATCATAATCAGGAATGATCCCGTCATTCTCCGGCATATTCATTACGGTCAGACCGAAAGTTTCTTTGTTTGCTGCACGCATACCGGCGTAGGAAACCGCGTCGTACTGGATGTGCTCGAAATTCATTCCAGCCGCATCACCGCCGTTCACATGCGCTTTCAGCATATCGATCGCTGTTTGCGTGGACGGGGAAATGATCGTATTGGAAACGAAGGCAACTTTTCCTTTTTTCGCGATGATATCGTTCAGTTTGGATTTGATGTCACCGTCGATGTCATTCCAGGACTTCGTTTTTGCACCCATCATCGGAGCCTTGAGGCGCGCTGAATCGTAGAGCGGCAAGACGGAAGCGATAATTTGTGCGTTGGTTACACCTTTCGTGAAACCGAAATCTTTGTTTCCTTTGATGTAAATCGGACGACCTTCACGGGTTTTAACCAAAATGCTGGCGTAAGAAACACCATCATAATACGTGGATGCATACCAGGTCGGCATACCCGGGGTCACGTTCTCCGGTTTGTTTACGTAAGGAATAGCCTTCGTAACCGGAGCCTCACAGGCTGCAACCGTAGCAGCTGCCACGCTGAACCCTAAGAACTTTAAGAAATCCCTTCTTCCTGTAGAGCTTTCTTTCAGATTGTCATCTGCAAGAAACTCGTCCACAGACATGGATTGAGGAAATTCCTGGTCTCTTTGCTGCAAGAACTCAGGGGTTTCTTTCAATTCCTCAAGACCTTTCCAATATTTTTTTGTCATTTCCATATGCTTTTAAGCCTTCTCTTGTAATTATTATACCGGGATTAGTAGTGACATTTAGCACATTCCCAACCTCCTAATTCTCTTACTGTTACTTTTCCGTCTTCCAGGTATTTGCTGTACAGTTTCTTATCGTTGTTCAGCAAGCGCTTGTGAATTTCGTTGTAGTAACCGTCATTTTTCGTATCCAGTGAGCCCATGGAAACTTCTTTTTCGCCGTGGCACTCAATACACCATCCCATCGTGAGGGTCGGTTTTGTCAACGGAATATTGCCTTCGATTTTGTTCAGCTCGGAAACCGGTACCACGCGGGCAGTTTCTTTTTGCTTGGTCATGTCACCGTGGCACTGCTTACAGTCGATACCGCCCACAACTACGTGCTGGGAGTGGTTGAAGTAAACGTGATCAGGTAAAACGTGTACCTTATTCCAGGTGATCGGCTTGGATTTGCCGGTATAAGCACCGGAACCTTCTGTTGACCAGCCTGCCGCTGCGTAGATGGCTTTGATTTTTTCCGTTTGCTCCGGCGTGCTTCCGCTAATCTGCTTGTGACAGTTCATACACACGTTTACGGTTGGCAAACCTGCTGTTTTGGATTTGGTTACGGAGTTGTGGCAATACTTACAGTCGATGCCGTTAACACCGGTGTGAATATCGTGCGGGAATTCAATCGGCTGGGAAGGCTGGTAAGCTTCCAGGACTCCGATGTTACCGAGGCTTTGGAAGAAAGCTACCACGAGGCAGATCACGAGAATCAGTGTACCTACCCCAACGTATTTTTTGTTTTTCCAGGCCCAGCTTCTGAATTCATCGGCATAGCTTTGGGTATCTTCTGTGCCATCTGCACCGTCGACCGCTGTTTTCAACTGGCGGCGAACACCTGAAACCGCAGCGATGATGATTGCAAAAAGCAAACCGAGCGCAATCCAGATCCAGCTGAAACCGCCTTCTTCGTCTCCACCTTCACCAGCTACTGGAGCATTTGGATCACCGTCCTTAATTTTTGTTGCCGGATCCGGCTGAGCGTCCACCCAGTCAAAGATCGCGGTGATTTCTTCTTTTTTCAATTCCGGGAAAACCTGCATCGCAGTTGGAGCCCAGGTTGAAACCGTTTGCGCATACGGATCGGAAGCCGCAGCCGCCTGCCAGTTGTTTACCCACTGGTAGATGGATTCTTCCTTGGCACCTCCGTCAGCCCACTTTTTGCGGACTTCGAAGAGTTTAGGACCGGTACCGTTTTTGTGAGGTTGGTGACAAGTGGCACATTTTGCTTTAAAAAGTGCCTCACCTTGCGCATTCGCGTTGAAAGTTCCGGTCAAAAACAACATTGCAGTTGCACCGAAACACCAGGTTTTTATACTTCTAAACATCTGATTTTTAGATATCTTCATTTAAAATCTTTTTTGTCTTATGCCCTAAAAACACTTTATGACGTGGGCAAATTTAATATATGAAATAATTTAAATGACATTTTTATGACAATTTTCTGCGAATCGGAAGTAATTTAGAATTGTTCTAAATAAATGTTAAAATTCCTTAAAATCGGATGATTTTGACTTGTCCAAATAAGCCATTCATTTACAATTATTTAATAGAAATTTATAAAATTCCCACTTTTCGGGCCTGTTGTTAATAAATGGTTCTCCCAAGAAAAACAAAAAGGTGAGCATCCTAAAACAGGAGCGGCCTGGAGCTCTTTTCCGTTTATTAACAATTCCTGTTTGCCTTTTTAAAATTTAAAGTGAAAATTATCAAAAATTAATTCATTGATAATCAAGAAAATAAAAAATAATACCTAAATTTCTTAGGTAAATATTTGGATTACCTAAATTTCTTATGTATGTTTGCATCATGTATACATCGGAACTTATCAAAGGAACACTCAAAACCATCGTGCTCAACCTGCTTAAAGAAAAAGGCAGGATGTATGGTTACGAGATCACCCAAAAGGTGAAAGAACTGACGGATGGCAAAATCCTGATCACAGAAGGGGCGCTTTACCCAACCCTGCACGCGCTGGAAAAAAACGGCGAAGTGGGTATCGAAGAAGAGTACATGGGGAAGCGCGTACGGAAATATTATACGCTGACCGAGCAAGGACATGTAACCGCCCTGGAAAAAATCAACGAATTTGCCGATTTCATCAGCACGATGAAATTTTTGTTGGATCTGCAACCGAAAACAGGCCATGCATAGCATCACGGATGAGCAGGTAGATTTCATACTCGACGATATCAAAGCAAATGGGGTTATTCTTGAAGATCTGCAAAATAACCTGCTGGATCACATTTGCTGTATCATAGAGCATGAAATGCCTGAGGGTGAAGATTTCTATGGGTTCTACCGGAAAATCCTGCCGCGCTTTTTCAAGCACTCGCTGAAAGAGATCCAGGAAGAAACGGAGATTTTATTAACATTTAAACATTATTACGCCATGAAAAGAACCTTAAAAATATCCGGTATCGCGAGCGCATTGTTCACCATTGCCGGAGCCACACTGAAAACCTTCCACTGGCCGGGAGCCAACATTTGTATCATCCTCGGCGGTATCCTCTTTTGCCTGGTTTTCCTGCCCCTGATGATTGCCCTGAAATTCAGGGATGAAGAAAAACAGGTAGACAAATGGGTGTTCACGCTGGGATTCATCCTGGCGATGGGCGCCACAGCCGGGATCATCTTTAAGCTGATGCACTGGCCTTACGCTAATATCCTGATGCGTTCCAGTATTACTGCTTTTGTTTTCGCTTACGTGCCGATTTACTACCTGACCCGTGTCCGAAGGGTTGAACTGCGCTTCAACACGACTGTAAATGCCGTTTTGATGGTGGCCTGCGGAGGCATGCTCTACGCCCTGATGAATCTGGGCTACAGTTTCAGGCTGGAAGAAAGCCTCTATTCAGCCAATCATTTCACAGAAAGCAGCAAAAAGCAAATTAACCGGGCCAGCGATGCCTTGTTTTCGGAAGAAAGCGTAAATGACACGCTGAAAAGCCTGCACGAGGTTAGCCGCAAAACCCAGGAAAAAATCGATGCGATCAAAAACGACCTGATTGCCGTTTCGGAAGGGATTCCGAGTGAAAAAGCGATGAATTTTGATGTCAGCGATCTGAGCGACCCGAACAACACGGATGTGATCAACAAATACTTCGCCGTGTCCAACAGCGATTTGTCACGCCAGGCTCTCAAGGAGTCCGTTTCGGCCTACAACAGGGAGCTGAAAACCTATTTCCCCGAAAAAGCGGAATTGCAGATCAAACTGGAAAAACTGCAGCTGGAAAAAACCAACCTCATCGTGGTGCTGAACGCCCTTTCGCAGGTACAGCTCCAACTGGCTAACAACGAGTATTCGCTCTTGCTTGCAGCACGTTAAAACCAGGGAAAGAATTTCTTCCCCCTTTGGAGGGGGATTGAGGGGGAGGATTTATGTGTTTAATACATAATTTCACAAAAGTCACCTCCCTTGATCCCTCCTCAAGGAGGGAAGCGTGAGTTTAATCAATGTGCATCCAGCCAGTTATGCGCCGTCTTCGCTTCCACCTGCATCGGTACCGACAACTGAACAGCGTGTTCCATCGCTTCTGTGACGAGTTTTTTCATCAGCTCGATCTCCGATTTATGGACATCAAACACCAATTCATCGTGTACTTGCAGCAGCAGTTTGGATTTCACCTTGGCTTCCGTCATTGCTTTATCAACGGCAATCATCGCGAGTTTGATGATATCGGCAGCTGAACCCTGGATCGGGGCGTTGATCGCATTTCGTTCGGCGTAGCCGCGCACGATCGCATTGGCTGAATTGATATCGGCCAGGTAACGGCGGCGCTTTTTGATCGTTTCCACGTAGCCGTGCTCGCGGGCATCGTTGATCACCTTGTCCATGTAGGATTTGATGCTGGAAAACTGGGCAAAATAAGCGTCGATGATATTTTTGGCTTCGGTGCGGGAAATTCCCAGGTTCTGGGACAAACCAAAGGCCGATTGCCCGTAAATAATTCCGAAGTTTACTGCTTTGGCCGCACTACGCTGGTCCCGCGTTACTTCTTCGATCGGCACTTTGTAGACATTGGCCGCCGTGGCCGCGTGAATGTCTTTCCCGTCCCTGAAGGCCTGGATCATATTTTTATCTTCGGCCAAGGCGGCAATGATCCGGAGCTCAATCTGCGAATAGTCAGCCGCCATCAGCACGAAATCCTCGTTGCGGGAAATGAAAGCCTTACGGATCTCCTTGCCTTTTTCGGTGCGGATCGGGATGTTTTGCAGGTTCGGGTTATTGGAGCTCAAACGCCCGGTAGCCGTAATCGTTTGCATGTAGCTCGTGTGCACGCGCCCGTCGAATTCCAGGATCAGGTTCGGCAGCGGGTCCACGTAAGTGCTTTTCAGCTTGCGGCACTGGCGGTATTCGAGGATCATCGAAATAATCGGGTGATCGTTGCGGTATTGCTCCAGGGCGTCTTCCGAAGTCTGGTACTGCCCTGTTTTGGTTTTTTTGGCCTTGGAAGAAATTTTCATGTATTCAAAAAGCACTTCTCCCAGTTGTTTCGGCGAGTCGAGGTTAAATTCCGTTCCGGCCGTTTGCTTGATCTCGGCTTCGAGCTTTTTGGCTTCCTCTTCCAGCTTTTCCGAAAGCTGTTTGAGATGCGGCACGTCAATCGCAATTCCCTCCCGTTCCATTTTAGACAAAATCGGCAACAAGGGCATTTCCATTTCATAAAAGAGATCCTTCAGGTGCTCCTTCTGGATCTGCGGCTTGAAAATCTGGTAAAGCTGGAAGGTAATATCCGCATCTTCACTTGCATAATCGACAATTTCCTCCGGTTTGAGGTCGCGCATATTCCCCTGGTTTTTCCCCTTTTTCCCAAGCAAGGTCTCGATCGAAATCGGCTTGTAACCGAGGTAGTATTCACTCAGGAAATCCATTCCCTGTTTGGACTCGGGCTGGATCAGGTAATGGGCGATCATCGTATCGAAAAGCGGTGTGGCGATATTTACGCCGTAATTTTCGAGCACCTGCAAATCGTATTTGAGGTTGTGCCCGATCTTTTCGATGTTTTTGTTTTCGAAAAAAGGGCGGAACTGGTCAACGATCGCCTGCGCTTCGGCACGGTCCTGGGGAACAGCCACGTAAAAACCTTCCTTGGCCTGGTAGGAAAAGGACATACCCACCATATTCGCTTCAAGCGATTCGATATTGTCGGTTTCGGTATCGAAACACACTTCCTTTTGCTTCAGGAGCAAATCGAGCAAATGCCGGCGCTCTTCGTCCGTCGTAACGAGGTGATATTTTGGTTTTTCGGTGACAATTGTTTTGAAATCCGCTGTAGGAATCGGTTTCTGGTCTTCGATCAGGCTCTGGCTGCCAAAAAGATCCAGCTGTCCGTCGCTCCCGTTGTTTTGCGCCGAAACAATGATTTCCTCTCCGGTGATGCGTTTGGCCAGGGTTTTGAATTCCAGCTCAGTAAAGATTTCACGGATTTTTTCGGGGTCCGGATCACACATGACCAGTTTTTCCGGATCAAACTCCACGTCCACATCGAGGATAATGGTAGCAAGCATTTTGGAAATACGCCCCTGATCGGCAAAATTGATCACATTTTCCTGCTGCTTGCCTTTCAGCTCGTGGGCATTATCAAGCAGGTTTTCCAGTGAACCGTATTGCTGGATGAGCTTTTTGGCGGTCTTCTCCCCGATGCCCGGGATACCCGGAATATTATCCGCGGCATCCCCCCAAAGCCCAAGAATATCGATTACCTTCAGCGGATCGTCCACCTCAAATTTTTCACACACTTCAGGCACACCGAGCACCGTTGCCGGGTCACCTCCCCTTCCGGGCTTGTACATGAAAATTTTATCGGAAACGAGTTGCCCGAAATCCTTATCGGGAGTCATCATATAGGTGTAATAACCTTCTTTTTCGGCAATTTTAGCCAGTGTCCCGATAACGTCATCCGCTTCAAAGCCTTCTTTGAGAAGAATCGGGATGCAAAAGGCATCGATGATTTTTTTGATCGGCTCGATCATCGAACGGATATCCTCCGGCATTTCTTCCCGGTGGGCTTTGTAGGCCTCGAAATCCGCCTGGCGGTTGGTGGCGCCTCCCGGGGCATCAAACACTACCGCCATGTGGGTGGGCTGCTCCTTCTTGATCACATCGATCAGGGCATTGGTAAAACCGAAAGCCGCCGAGGTATTCTGGCCTTTGGAGTTGATCCGCGGGTTTTTGGCAAAAGCAAAATAAGCGCGGTAAATCAACGCAAAGGCGTCAAGCAAAAATAATTTTTTTTCGTGCTGGGGTGTAATCATGTTCCGAAGATATAACTTGAATTTTCAAAAATATAAAATTTAAATGAAGACTTGGATATCGGAAAATGGAAATTAAGGGTTGGAGATGTCAAAAACTCAAATTAATTCTTCATTCTTAATTCTCAACTCTTCATTTTTTCCTACTTTTGAACGATGAACTATCTGCGTGGAATACTGGGCTTTGTCTATAAAATCTATATTGCCGTGCTTTTTTCGGGCTTCCTGCTCCTGTTCTATTTCCCGATCATTCTTTCCAAACGCTCTCCCAAAACAAAAAAACTGACCTTTGTTTTTTTTAAAACCTGGAGTTGGATGATGCGGATCTTTGGCTTGATTTTCGTGCGTTTCGAGCGCCGGGTCAAGGTGCCGGAGGGGCCTTACATCATCATTTCCAACCACGCTTCGTATTTTGATATTTTCCTGATGTACTCGCTTTTCCCCAAACATGAATTTTTGTTCCTCGGTAAGGCGGAAATCCTGAATTACCCGCTGGTGAAAAGCTTCTTTAAGGACCTGAATATCCCGGTGTTCCGCAAGGACCGCCTGAAGGCTGCCAAATCCTTCATTGCAGCCAAACAGGCCATCAAAGAAGGCTGGGCGTTGGTTGTGTTCCCGGAAGGCGGTATTCCGGACGACAACATCCCGAAAATGAAACCTTTCAAGGACGGGGCTTTCAAACTGGCAAAATCAGCCCGGGTACCGCTCGTGCCGCTGACTTTCCTGAACAATTACAAGCTCTTTTCAGACCCGGATAAATTCCTGGGACCGGCCAGCCCGGGCATTTGCAAAGTATACCAGCACGACATCATCACCGTTGACCGTATCCGGGAAATGAGCGAAGAGGAGCTGAAGGATTACTGCTACGCGCTGATCGATTCGCCGCTGAACCATGATGCCTAAACCCGTTCACATCCTGCCTTTGCTCCTGCTCCTGCTTCTTTCGGGGAAACAGGACGACAACCTGATCCGCACACACGAAAACCGCATCCATAACCGTACGCCTGAACTGGACAGCCTCATGACACGGCTAAAGCAAAAGCGGGAAATCACCGTCCTGCACCTGGGCGATTCTCATATCGAAATGCGCTCTTTCCCGGAAGCCATCCGGGAGGCCTTTGAAGCCAACATTTTCCCCACGGACCAAGGTTGGTTTTTGCCCGCCGGTATTTTCCCGGAACTTTACGATGCCAAGCTTAAAGTCACCCGGCAAAGTAAGCCTTTTCGCACGGACAATGCCCGGACTTATGACCCCGAATTGCGGATTGGGCTTACCGGGCGCACCTTTGCCCTCGAATCCAAAGAAAACCGGATTTGCATCTCATTCCGGGATACGACCAGCGAACTGGAAATCTTGCACGACAACCGCGATGATTTGCAAATCAAAGTCTTCGGAAAACAAGCGAAGAAAGCCCAGCTTTCCTGCCAGGAACAAACGCCCGGCCTTGCTGAAATACGCGGCACAGGGCTTTGTATCACGAAAATCACCTTTCCTCCTTCACAGAAACTCGAACTGCGCTTCAATAAAAAGAAAAAAGAACGCGTTCATTTTTATGCTTTCCGTACCCTTAAAAAGCAGGTCCACTATTCCAATTTCGGATTGTCCGGCGGCAAATTTGAGCATCTTTTCCTGGCGCGTGATTTACAGGCTCAGGCACAGCTTTTTCAACCCGATCTGGTGATCGTTACCCTGGGCACCAATGATAGTTATCAAAAGGGATTGGACACCACGGCTTTTAGATCCAGGCTGCTTTTTCTTGTACAGCAAATCCGGCTCTTTTCCCCAAAAACAGCCTTTGTTTTCATGACGGCACCCGACACGCGTTACAAGGGAAGCAAGCCGCCACACCTGGCTTTCGTTAACCGGAGTATCCGGGAATTTTGTCAGGAATTCAAATTATCTTATTGGGATTGGAATGCGGTAATGGGTGGTGAAAACTCGATCGATCAATGGGAAAACTCGCCTTTTGCCTACGGTGATTACCTCCATTTTTCGCCGGAATCCTACCGGATGTTCGGCTTGGCTTTCGGGGATGCGCTTTTACATTCAGAGCGGGAATGAGAATGGAAAGGGGATCGCAAAGGCAACGCAGAGAACGCAAAGTAAATTTTTCTTATACGGGAAATACCAAGACTGCTAAGTTACACTTTGCGAGAACTCGGCGATCTTTGCGTTCCTAAATCGTGCTCCGGATATCCTTGATGTTCAGCTGCAACGTTTCCTTATTGTTCCAGGAATTCGTTTCCAGCGTATACAATATATCAACCGGGTCACCGGAAGTAAGCAAATCGAGCTTATGGGCCATATTGAAGCCGATTCCCTGCATTTCCAGGCCCGTTTCCGCCTGGCTGAGTACCAGTTTTACATGGACATCTTTCAAAACGCGCACGTCTTCCACAAACACGTTCCGGCTAACGAATACCGGCTTCATATTTCCCGGCCCATGGGGCTCCAGCTGGTTGAGGATCCGTTTGAATTTCGGAATTTCGTAGACATTTTCGCCATGGGCATATATTTCTGAAAAAAGCAGGTGATAATCGATCTGTTGCTCCGGCACAAGCTCTGCCTCGGGCAGCACGTTTTGCACCACTTCTTCGAAACGCTCGCGGAAAGCGGCTAATTGTTGTTTTTCAAGCGTCATTCCGGCTGCAAAAGCGTGTCCGCCGAACTGCTCCAAGTGTCCGCGGCATTTTTCCAGGGCATCGTGGATGTTGAGCCCGCGTATACTGCGCGCCGACCCGGTAATTTTACCATTGGATTCCGTCAGGACAATCGTGGGTTTGTAATGGTTTTCGATCAGGCGGGAAGCTACGATGCCTATGACGCCCTTGTGCCAGTTTTCGTTAAAGACAACGGTTGTTTTCCGGCTTGAAAAAGCCTCATCTCCCTCAATCTGCAGCAAAGCTTCTTTGGTAATCTGATCATCGAGGTTCCGGCGCTCAAAATTGTCCTGTTCAATGCTCAGGGCGAGGGAGTTCAACTCGTTTTCATCTTCCGAAATCAACAGCTGTACGGCTTTGCGTCCTTCGTGAATCCGCCCGGCGGCATTGATACGCGGCGCAAGTACAAACACGACGTTGGTGAGGGTAAGCGGCAGTTCTTTTTTCGCCTGCTTGAGCAAGGCCAGAATGCCTTTCCGGGGCCGTTTGTTGATCAGCTCCAGGCCGAAATAGCTCAGCACGCGGTTTTCACCGGTAACAGGAACGATATCGGCTGCTATGCTCAGGGCAAGCAAATCCAGGTTTTGGTACAATGGTGTTTTATCCAGGCCGCGCTTTTCAAAAAAGGCCTGCATGAGCTTAAAGCCAACCCCACAACCCGAAAGCTCTTTGTAAGGATAGGGGCAATCGGCCTGTTTCTGGTCGAGCACGATCCCATTTGGAATGCTTTCGCCGGGCTCGTGGTGATCGCAAATAATGAAATCAATGCCAGCTGCTTGGGCATAATCTACCTTTTCGTGGGCCTTTATCCCACAGTCAAGCGCTATGATCAGGCTTTGCCCTTTTTCTTTGGCATAATCAATTCCCCGGAAGCTAATTCCATAACCTTCCGCATAACGGTCGGGAATGTAAAAATCGAGTTCAGGAAGGTAAGGGGCCAGCAAGTTATAGAGCAAAGCGACGGCGGTGGTCCCATCTACGTCATAATCGCCGAAAAGCAGTACTTTTTCCTGGTTTTTAATCGCTAATTGGAGCCGGTCGAGCGCGCGGTCCATGTTCTTCATCAAAAAAGGATCGTGGAGCAAATCCAGCTGTGGCCGGAAGAAATGGCGCGCTTCATCAAAGGATTCAATCCCGCGCTGCACCAGCAGGGTTGCGAGTACCACCTCAATGTTTAATTTTTCCGAGAGCAGCTTTATTTTTTCTTCGGTGGGTTTTTCTTTAACGAGCCAGCGTTTTTCCATACTTGAGGTGATTAGATCCGGATAGGGGATAATTGTAAATTGAAATCTAAATTAAACACAAAAAACGGAACGTGCAAGTTTTCATTGTTCAAAACCTGCACGTTGTCCGTCTAAAAGAATAAGATTCTTTTAATTTTTTGGTTTA
>CBINGV010000009.1:0-25772 GCA_966250255.1 uncultured Flavobacteriales bacterium
ATGGTGGATGGCCACAAAGATGCTATCAAAAAGTTTGAAAACGCCATCGAAGACCTCGGCAATGAGGAAATCCGCGGATGGGCCAGCGCTACGCTCACTACCCTGCGTATGCACCTCGATCATGCCATGAGCTGTCGCGAAGAGGTAGACAATATGGCTAAAAAATAAAGATCCAAACCCGAAACGATGGAAAATCAGCATGCTCACCTGTTAACACCGCGTGACGCCCAGGCTTTCCGGGAACTATTCCAGGATTCCCTCCGGGAAATGTACTGGTCCGGAAAAACCCTGGTCCGCGCCCTGCCCGACCTGATCAAAAAAACGGAGAGTGACAGCCTGTCACATACCCTCAGCGATTACCTCGGCGCTACCCGCGATCATGTGGAATGCCTGGAAGAATGCTTTTTCATTACCGGTGGAAGGATCAAAGAAAAGAAATGCGAAGCCATGGAAAGCCTTATTCGCGAAGCAGAGCGTATCCTGCTCGAAACCGAAGCCGGTTTGGTAAGGGAAGCCGCAATCATCAGCGCCGTACAAAAGATCGTGCATTATGAGATTGCCTGCTACGGAACACTTTGCGCTTATGCCCGGGCTTTGGAAGAAAAAGAAGCAGCGTCTTTATTGCATGAAACGCTTGAAGAAGAAAAAGAAGCGGATGAACTACTCTCCGAAATAGCCGAGTCTATGCAAATGGAATTGATCGATCGTTTCGACGATTTCATTGACTTAAGCGACACGGTGTACAAACGGGGAGCTTCGCCGGCCGATTTTCGTTAAAAAAGTTCAGCTCCCCGGAGCAAAAATAATGCGAAACAAAAGATGTTAGCTGAAGACAGCAGCCGGATTATTTGCGGTTGCTGTCTTTTATTAAAACGTCCCCGCACGGAAAGCCTTAAAAATACCTTTGTGTCACCCCGTGTCTTTGCGACTTCGTGGCAAAAACAGGTGTTAAACATGAATATGAAAAATAAAACCCGACATACTACTCCCAGCTCCGACGGACAGCGCACCTCGGGTGAAAACATCCCGCTTTGGCTGCTTAGTGCCCCGGCTGAAAGCAAATACGAGCCCCTGAATGCAGATGCTTCCTGCGAAATCCTGGTGATTGGCGGCGGGATTGCCGGCCTGACAACAGCTTATTGCCTGGCCCGCGACGGCAAACAAGTAATCCTGATCGAAGATGGTTATATCGGCAGCGGCGAAAGCGGGCGCACCACCGGCCACCTGAGCTATGCGCTCGACGACCGCTACTATGAGCTGGAGCGTTTTTTCGGCAATGAAGGAAGCGCCCTTGCTGCCAACAGCCACATGACAGCCATTCAATGGATCTCGCGGACCATCAAACGGCATAACATTGCCTGTCATTTCAAAGAAGTAGACGGTTACCTGTTCCTGCACCCGAGCGATACGATCCAGAACCTCGAAAAGGAATACCAGGCTACGCACCGCGCCGGGCTGATGACCGAAATGCTGGACCATGTGCCCGGCATGCAGGCCGAAGACGGCCACGCCTGTATCCGCTTTCCTTACCAGGCGCGCTTTCATGTCATGTTATACCTCCAGGGACTGGCCAAAGCCTTCCTGGAATCCGGCGGACAGATTTACACCCAGACCCGGGCTGAGAAAATCACGAAAAAAGGCGCCAAGGCGAATGGTCATTTCATTACGGCGCAGCACATTGTGGTCGCAACCAACGTCCCGGTCAACAACCTGGTAAGCATCCACACCAAACAATGGCCCTACCGCAGCTATGTAATTGCAGCCAAAGTGCCGAAAGACAGCGTACCGGACGCGCTCTGGTGGGATACCGGCGAGCAGGGAAAAGGCCCGCAGGCTTACCATTATGTCCGGCTGGAAGAATACAGCGGAACACACGATCTGCTGATCATAGGCGGAGAAGATCACAAAACCGGCCAGGCCGAACAGGATGAAATCCCCGAGGAAGAGCGCTACAAGCGCCTCGAGTCCTGGGCCAGGGAACGCTTTCCGCAGATGGGGGAAATTGTCCATCACTGGTCGGGACAAGTTGTTGAGCCGGTCGATTCCCTGGCCTATATCGGGAAAAACCCGGGGAACAAAAATGTCTACATCATCACCGGCGATTCCGGCAATGGCCTTACCCACGGCACCATCGGGGGAATCCTGATCCGCGACCTCATCCTCGGGCGCGACAATCCCTGGGCCAAACTCTACGACCCCTCGCGAATCCCGTTCAGGGCCAGTGGTATGTACCTCCATGAGGTGGGAAACATGATTGCCCAGTACGGCGACTGGTTTACCGTCGGCGACCTGAAAAACATCAATGAACTAAAACCCTGCGAAGGAGGTGTGATTTCCTTCGGTTTAAAGAAAACAGCAATTTATTGTGATGAAAATAACAAACTACATATATATAGTGCAGTTTGCCCTCACCTGGGGGGAATATTGCACTGGAATGCCGATGAGCAATCTTTTGACTGTCCCGTTCATGGCTCGCGCTTTACAGCGTATGGAAAAGTCATCAACGGCCCGGCCTCCTGCGACCTTGAAACGCTGGCAACGAACAAGGAAAAACCGGCCGGTCACCCGGATAGCGGGCTTTGATCCCATTCTCCAGGCATTTCCGAAGAATATTAACCTGTATAAAAAAACCGCTTTATGGCAAAAAAGAAAAACGGCAACAGCAAAATTCCCAATGCAAAAACGGAAGATCTTGTAAAAAACACCCTATCCTCCGATGGACAATTGCACACAAGCAACCATGGCGCCCGGATCAACGACGACCAGAACACCCTGAAAGCCGGGGAACGAGGTCCCAGCCTGCTCGAAGATTTTCATTTCCGGGAAAAAATGACGCATTTCGACCACGAGCGCATTCCCGAACGGATTGTTCATGCCCGCGGGAGCGGCGCCCACGGTTATTTCGAGCTGACCAAATCCCTGTCGGAATATACACGGGCTGCTTTTTTACAGGAAGAGGGCACGCAAACACCGGTTTTTGTGCGTTTCAGCACAGTAGCTGGATTTCGAGGCTCAAGCGACCTGGCACGGGATGTGCGCGGCTTTGCCGTTAAATTCTATACGGAAGAAGGAAATTTTGATCTCGTAGGCAATAATATCCCGGTGTTTTTCATCCAGGACGCCCTCAAGTTTCCCGACCTGATCCATGCCGTAAAGCCGGAGCCCGACAGCGAAATGCCGCAGGCCGCTTCAGCACATGATACCTTCTGGGATTTCGTTTCGCTGATGCCCGAAAGCATGCATATGATCATGTGGGCGATGAGCGATCGTGCCCTGCCGCGAAGTTACCGCATGATGGAAGGCTTCGGCGTGCATACCTTTCGCCTGGTAAATGCCGAAAACGAGTCCTTTTTTGTGAAATTTCACTGGAAACCGCTCCTGGGTGTACATGCCGTCACCTGGGACGAAGCCCAGCTGATTTCCGGCAAAGACCCGGATTTTCACCGGCGCGACCTCTGGGAGGCTATCGAAGAGGGACATTTCCCCGAATGGGAGTTCGGGGTCCAGATCATTCCCGAAAAGGACGAGCACCTCTACGATTTTGACCTGCTCGACCCGACCAAACTCGTGCCCGAAGAGCTTGTTCCCGTTGAAATCGTGGGAAAACTTGTCCTGAACCGCAACCCCGATAATTTTTTCGCCGAAACCGAACAGGTAGCTTTTCACCCCGGACACCTTGTTCCCGGCATTGATTTCAGCAACGACCCTTTGTTGCAAGGACGGCTGTTTTCCTACACCGATACCCAACTGAGCCGCCTGGGGGGGCCAAATTTCCAGGAAATCCCGATCAACCGCCCCCTAATGCCCGTTCACAATAACCAGCGTGACGGCCATATGCGGCAAACGATCAATTCCGGGAAGTCCAGCTATCACCCCAATACAACGGGTGGCGGCTGTCCTTTCCAGGCAAAAATGGCACAGGGTGGTTTCGTTTCCCACCAGGAAAAAATAGATGCCCACAAAGTCCGGGCACGCAGCCGGAGCTTTTTTGACCATTTCAGCCAGGCAGCGCTATTTGTTCATAGCCAGAGCGAAGTCGAAAAAATCCACCTCATCAAGGCCCTTTGCTTTGAATTAAGCAAGGTCAAAGACGAAGCCATCCCCAAACGGGTGCTCATTCTTCTTTCGCAGGTCGATAAAAACCTCGCGGAAGCCGTTGCCCAGGGTTTGGGCCTCGAAGTACCGCCGCTTTCAGGAATCCTCAACCACAGCATCCCGGCCGACGGCAAGCCGGAGGATTTCCAGCCCCAAATGCCCAAAAGCTCCAACCCGGAGATTTCTCAGGCACTGAGTATGGCAAACACGGTCAAAAACAGCATCAAAAGCAGGCGCATTGCCTTCCTGGTTTCCGAAGGGGTGGACGAAGTTTCCCTGAATACCATGAGAGAAATCCTGGAAGACGCTAAAGCAATGGTAACAATCATTTCCACCCGGCCGGGCAACATTGCAGCGGATACCGGGAAAGAAATCCGGGTTGAAGAAAATCTGTTCAGTACGGCTTCCGTATTTTTTGATGCGCTTTTTGTGCCCAATGGCCGGGAAAGCAGCGATTCGCTCCAACAGGACGAAGAAGTGCTGAATTTTATCCGCGAAATGTACAAACACAGCAAAGTGCTCGCTGCCGACCGCTCGGGAACCGACCTGCTGCATGCTGCCATCCCTAAAATCAGTGTCCAGGGTGAAACGCGCCGGGACAACCTGGCCAATGGCATCCTGATCAACCGCACGCCTAAGGAATTCATCCAGGCCGTTGCGCAGCACCGTTTCTGGAACCGGGAGAAAAACAGGGCCCGGGAAATTTAAAAGTAGGAATCTTGTAAGTCTTTCACCGGATTGTATAAACGCTTTGGAAGCTCCGGGATGTATTTTTGAAACAAAGAACAAGCCATTCCTTTAACCAAACGTACTTACCTTAAACAACAACACCGATGTTAAACGAAAAACAAATTGACCTGCTGAACGAACTGGTTGAAATCAATAACGACCGGATCGAAGGCTATGATCGTGCCTCAAAAGAAACGGAAGAAAGCGAACTGAAACAATTGTTTGCCCAACTGATCCAAACCAGTCTCCGCTGTAAAACCGAGCTCGTGAACGAAGTGCTCAAAGGCGGCGGCAAGCCCCTGGAGGGAACCACCACATCCGGCAAATTCTTCCGGGCCTGGATGGATGTAAAAGCGGCTTTGTCGGGCAAGGACCGGAAAGTCATTCTCAGCTCCTGTGAATTCGGGGAGGATGCCGCCCTGCGCACCTACGAACGGATACTGGGCCATGCGGGCGAGTTTGGTCCCGAACACAAGGCCATGATCAGTAACCAGCTGTCCTTTATCCGGGCCGATCACGATAAAATAAAACGTTTGCGGGATAATATCCTGGAACATAAATAACTCCATGAAACAACAGCAGCGGAAGGGAAAATAAAACTCTTCCGTTTTTTTGTTGCTTTTCAAGAACAATTTTCACTTTAAAAACCAAGTTTATGAAAACAAAAAAGGAGAAAAAATCATCGGTTTTTGAACGTTTTTCTTCCGCTGCCACACGTGCCTGCGGAAGCACGACCGCTTTTGTACTGGCTTTTTTCACCATCATTGCCTGGCTTGTCAGCGGGCCTATATTCGGTTTTTCGGATACCTGGCAGCTGGTCATCAATACCGGCACAACCATCATTACTTTCCTTATGGTGTTCCTGATCCAGCGAAGCCAGAACAAGGACTCGCTGGCCGTTCATATGAAGCTGAACGAGCTGATCGCTTCCCATGAGATTGCCAGCAACCGGATGGTTGGCGTCGAGGATATCAGCGAGGAAGAGCTGAAAGTATTGCGCAAATTTTACACCCACCTGGCCCAGATGAGTAAAAAGGAGTTTTCGCTGCACGAATCACATTCCATCGATGAAGCCACGGAGCAACATGCCCGCAAAAATACGCTCCAGCGGAACAGACCTTCGGGGAAAGGCACCGCTAAAAATGGCAATGCGAAGCAGTCCGCAAAATAGCATGTAACTTTTTCCGGAAATTATGCAATACTTCTTGCTCCTCTAATCATGATCTTTGTAAAACATTAATATTAACCTTTTAATAACAGACACCATGGAACAAAATCAAGACAGACCGAACCCGGATCGCGGCGAAGAGCGTGAAGACCAAGATTACAACCGCCGTGAAGTTGATCCCAATAACCCTACAGCAGAACAAGGCCGTGGAAGACAAAACGAAGACATTGGCGGGAGGGAAAGTAATGCGAATGACCAGGAACGAGACAGTGATGGTCGTTTTGCCGAAGAAGAAGATTACGATCAGCGCAGCGGAAGCGCCCAGGGAAGCACAGGCAGCCAGGGTTATCCGGATGCAAACGACCCGGGATATTCTTCATCACGAAAAGGAAGCTTGTAAAATTTTCTTTCTGATGAATATGCGGGTTACGCCCCCCTAATGTAACCCGCTTTTTTTTTTAAAAATTAGACTATGAAACGAACATCGAAACATATCAAACGCCTGCTGATTATTACCCTGGCTTTACTGACCATTACCATTGCCGGGACCCATCACGCCCACACACATCAGGTTAAAAAAGCACAGCCCATCCCGGTAGCGGACGGCATTAAGATGCAAAAAGGAACGATGATCGTATATAAAAATGGAAAAGCCAGCGCTATGACAAGCGAAATCGTCCTCACCGACGGCTCGCGGGTCATGATGGACGGGACTGTGATCCGTCAAAGCGGCACGAAACTCCGCCTGAAAGAAGGCGACCATATAGATATGAATGGCAAAATCACCAATCCAACCCCTTCTAAGAACCCTTGATCCTGTCATTCAAACACCTACACTAATCAGCATAGAAGAACCTGTAATAAATTAAGCGAATGGAAGCCTTGCCCGAATTACTCTCCAGACGCTACTCTAACGAACGCGATATGAAATATTACAGTGCCTGATATGTGCCTTACAACAACTACACCGTATAAAGCTTCACCCCCAGTGAGGCTTTATGCTTTTTATGCCCTTCCCCATTCTTTTTTGCGTACGATAAGCCGAAAGCGTGATTTCGAAGCGCCGGGCTAAACCTGGGATGTACGTCAGCTTACCGGGGGGAAAATGTCTTACATCTTTGCCGAAACTGATTTTTACACATTTGATTAAAATTTAATCATATTTTTTGATTATTTTTTTGTCAAACCAAAATATTATGCGTATATTTGTACGCAAATAACCCAATCATGTCTGCTGATCCACCGCATTATAAACACGGGCGCGGCGCCCAGATCAATCCCCCCAACCGTTTCCTGGCCAATCGCAAGGGGGATAATTTTGATGACATCGACCCGGAGGACGAACCGGAAGAGAAAACCCGTTTTATCGAAGTTTTCCCCAAAACGATTGTCAACCGCGTAAGCAGTCCCGATATCGGGATGTTTTATTCGCTCAACCCCTACCAGGGCTGCGAACACGGATGTACGTACTGCTATGCCCGCCCCACCCATGAATATTGGGGATACAGTGCCGGAACGGACTTTGAGCGCAACATCCTGGTCAAAAAAAACGCCCCGGAGCTGCTCGAAGCCACCTTGCGCAAAAAAAACTGGACAGTCGAAGCCATTAGTCTATCAGGCAATACCGACTGCTACCAACCCTGTGAGCGCACCTACGGGATTACCCGCCAACTGCTGGAAATCCTGCTCAAATACAAACACCCGGTGGGTATCATCACCAAAAATGCCCTCATCAGCCGTGATGCAGATTTGCTGCAGGAACTGGCCCGGCTGAACCTGGTGGCCGTAAACATTAGCCTGACCAGTTTGCGCGAAGAGCTCCGACGCAAGCTGGAACCACGAACGGCAAGCAGCCGCAAGAAACTCGATACCATCGAGCTGCTTTCCAAACTCGGCGTCCCCGTGAACGTGATGCTGGCCCCGATTATCCCCGCGCTCAATGACGATGAGATCTTCTCGATCGCCAAAGCCGTGGCTGAAAGGGGAGCATTAAGCATGCACTACCAGATTGTGCGGCTAAACGGGCCGAACGGCGAAATTTTCACCGATTGGGTGAACACGAATTATCCTGACCGCGCTGCCAAGGTACTGAACCAGCTCCGCGAAATGCACGACGGCAAGCTTAGCGACAGCCGCTTTGGGGTCCGCATGAAAGGCGAGGGAAATTATGCGCTCAATATCCGCCGCCAGATGGAACTGGCGCGCAAGCGCTTCCTGCCGCAAACTCCCTTCCCGAAGCTGCGCCGCGATTTGTTCGAAGTGCCTGATGACAGCGGACAGATGCGCCTTTTTTAGGCCGGAATAAAGCAACCGCTCTTTAAACCGCAGCCTGCAACAAACCACCATTCACTGAAAAAGCCCTTCCCCTAACCACGGAAGGGCTTTGTTTGTTGGAAGCACACTTAGTTTTCAGCTGATTTCCCGGAATAATCATAAATTGACGTAATTTGCAGCAAACAAAGCCCCATTCCTTAAAGCACAACAAATATGAACTTTTTACCGTGGTGGCGGTATTCATCACCAATGAAACAAATTTTATTGCCCGTTTTCCTGCTTGTGAGTCGTATGGCTTTTGTCCAGGATGATTTTGAATCCATTTACCGGAATGCCCTGAACCCTTACGCGGGAATGACCAAAGAAGATTCTATTTCTTTCCAGAATCCATTTGGAAAAAAGTACCACAGTACCGAAAAACACAAGCTGCTTGAACAAAAACTTGATGCTTTCAGGACGTATGTCTATTCCTTCGACGAGGAATCTGTGCTTTTCGAGCGAAAACTGGCCGCTTTTGAGCTAAGGGAATACCAGCTAGGCGACCTGACTATCCGGCACTACCGACTCGGGCAAGGAAATGGCATTTATACGGAATGTTACGATTCCAGGCAGCAGCTGATCGCCCTGCTTCAGCAGGACGTAGCGCCTTATGCCCTGCTCGGCCTGAACGAGAATCTGCCGTCACAGTATCTTATCGGCGAAGGCCTTGTGCTGTTCAGCTATTCGGGCAATGAACTGAAACAAGGTGTAAACTATTTTCTTCCCACGGATCGCCTGTATCCTGACTTCAGTGTTTTTGAAGCAAAAGAGTTGCTTGTCCCGCTTGCCTTATTTGAACGCAGGGAGCTCGAGAAAATGTCATCTCCTTTTTTCTCGGAAAATGAGCCTCACCAAGGCAAGCTCCCGGAGAATATACCCCGGGATTTTTCGGCTCACGACTGTATCCACGCCCACAGTTGCTGTGCAAGCGGATGCAGCTGCTGTCCTGATTTTTCGTACCTCAAAAATTCGCATTGGTCTCATAACGAATCGGAAGATCCTGGTGATCAGGACGCTAATCAAAAAACGATCGAGCTGGATAGCCAGGGACGTGCAGTGCTGACAAAGAATACGGGACAGGGAATTATTTTAAAAGCGCTCGTTTTGCCGCATGCATCACCGGTATACCAATTTTCCGATACAAAAGGCAACATCCTGGCCGCCTACACCAGCATTCTGTCAGGAGAAAGCTTTATAGCTGCCTATCACGGCGAATCCGGTTTTTACGAGTATGATGAAAACGACGAAGCCTGGGTTTTGGCAGCAGACGGCACCTTTTGCAAAATCAACAAAGTAGGCGAACGGCTTTCTCCTACTTTCAGCAGCGAGCAATTGGAAGGCATGGATTCTGAACGCATTTCCGACAGCGTATATGCCGTGCGGCTTACCGTGCATGAACATTTGCCTTATCATATCGGAAATTATGTGGAAGAAAAGTTTGGAACGATTGTACTTTTCAGCAGCAGGGGGAAATTGATCCGCTATACAAAATACTCCTCCCTTGAACCTGTCGCCAAGGGGCTTTACCTGGCGGGACAGGAAGCATTTTTATTCACCCGTCACATCGAACGGCAGAAAAAAATGTATAGCCTCCTTGACCGGAACTTCCATGTGCTTACATCCGCTCCCTATGAGTTGATCAACCCACCCGGCGATGGCTTGATGCGGGTGAAAACAGAGCGGGGTTTCGGTTTTATTGACATGAGCGGAAAGGAAGTGATCCCCTGCCGGTATAACGGGGCAACGATCTTTGAAAACGGCCGCGCGTATGTGATCCTTGGCGATGAAGAATATTTCATTGACAAAACCGGGAAACGCGTGAAGTAAATGCATAAAAAATAAACAGCCCTGCTGAGTGAAAGGCAGGGCTGTTTTTTCATCTCTTTGCAGTAAAGAAATGATCAGGAATTAGTGTTTAACTGATAATCTTTTTCGTGTTAGTGGTTCCCCTTTTTCTTTTTTTCAATTAGTTTGTGTAACGTTTAAATTTTATAATCATCTTCGCCTTTTGCAGGATAACATAGGTATCATTCAGGCTTTGAATTTTATAGCTTCCTTTATAACTGTCCAGGCTATCGGTTGCCTGGTTTTTAACGGCAGTTTGTTCAGGCTTTATCGTAAAAACACTGCCGTTTTCATTGATTGACCAGGTAAAGCCCGATTCATCCCGGTTTTCAGAAATCCAAATCCCGGTGTATTGATTTTTATTATTAGAACCGTTTAAGATCACGTTTCCGGGTCTTAAGTTCAGCTCGGAATTATTTCCATTCAACATCTGATCAAAAAGCCAAAACCCTTCAAATGCTCCCCTTAACTCCTTGTTCTTTTTTTTTGAAGGAAAAAATATGTGGGAAATACAAATTAAAACGGCCAATTGTTTCATAAAATAATATCCTACCTTCTATTGGATGATCTAAAATGAAAAAGGTTGGAAAAAAATATTAAAAAAATCGGGGTTGATTTTTATTTGCCGTGCAAAAACCACATTACACAATTGTAAATCAGTGATTTACACTAAAAAAGTACACTCAAAGAAAGTTCATGTACGGTCAGCAGGGTCGCTGACCTTTGAGCCGGAAAAGCTGCCGTATAGCTCAGCCTTGTTCTAAAATTGCCGGTGACTTTCTTTTCAATACCGGTTTTGAAACCGATCAATGTAGGTTTAGCCGCATTCACCTGGGTCAGGACATTGTTTCTTTCCTGGATAAAATTATTTACCTGGTTGAAATTAATCCCTGCCAACAGATTTACTTCCGGGTTGATCTTTTTAAAGAAATTAAGCCCGAGATACAGGGAAGTCATGGATAACTTACCGTCTGTGAATTCGCCGTTGTAATACGAGGAAAACCTGTTGGATGAAACGGAGAAGCCCAAATCAAGCGAATACGGGATGCGGCGTTGCAGGTTATTGTAAGACAAGCCGGCTGAAATCCCCGCGCCGAAGTTGTTTATATTGTCCCGGTAATTGATGCCGATCAGGTCCGTAGACACAAAAAATCCAAGTTTTGATTTTAATTTTTTAGCCGGCATGGAACGTCCGGGAAGAATACTATCCCCCAGATAGGACAAATCGAAGGGTAAAACTTTTAAATAGCCCGGATGTTGAATGTTTTCAGCTATGTCGTCGGTTTGAAGCGGATTTTTTTCATTTACACTTTCATCCGGTAAAGGCAAAATTTCCGGTGCATACAGCATGTTCAAAGGATCGGGCTTAAGCCGGAAATAATCGGTTTTATTCTCTTTTGAAAGAAGATTACCAGGTGTATTTTTACCTCCTTCCGGTAAAGACTCCGCTTCTTGTGTTTCTTCCGACTTTACCCCGGAGCTCAGAAGCGGTAAGGCCTGCTCGAATACTTTGCTTTCGTTCACAAAAAATGAAATCAGCACAAAGCAGATTGTACAGGCTATAAACAGTGGGCGCAAGGATTTTGGTTCCAGGTCCCGGTCGAGGCTTTCATTGATATTCTCCCATACCTTTTCAAATGCCATGGAATCATTTACATCTTCCCATATTTTTTGCTCATCAAATTCCGGTTCCCAATTGGAATAATCCTGCTGAATGGCAGCCAGATCCGCTTCTTTTACATCCAAAGCCGGGTTTGCCTGCTCCTCAACACTTTCCCGGTCTAAGGCTACAGCCATTTTTTCCCAGGAAGAAGGATCCGGTGAGATATCCCATTCGTCATAGCTTTTTTGAAGCTCCTGACCCGCTTTGCCCGTATTGCGTCTCTTAAACTTCCACATAACATTTCGCCTTTAATATCGAGCGGGCATAATTTAACTGTGATTTCGAAGTCCCTAAGGAAATTCCTAATTCTTCGGCTATTTCGGCATGCGTCCAGCCTTCAATGGCATATAATTTCAGCACAAGGCCTGCCTTTATCGGTAATTTGTTGATTTCTTTTAAAATCTGCTGAAAACTTTGTCTTGGACTTTCAAGGGCCTCTTCTGCGAAATAACTGTCTTCATCCACCACAGCCAATTCATTTAAACGGGTAAATTGTTTGCCTTTCTTCAATTCCTGTAAACAATAATTCACCGCTATTTTCTTCAACCAGCCTTCGAAGCTCCCGCTTCCCTGGAATTGATGGATCGTCTTAAATACCTGCAAAAAGACATCGTGTAAATTGTCTGCCGCCGCTTCATCCGAATCGGTATAAAGCCGGCAGGTTTTATACACTTTTTTTGCAAAGTTTTTGTACAGCAATTCCTGCGCACCCCGGTCCCATGCGATACATCCTTGTATTATGCTATGCAATTCAGGATCATTCATTGATCTTCACGGAAAGCGATTTAACGAGGTTACTTTTAATGATTTGTAATAAGTTACTGTTTTTGTTCTCATGAATAACAATGGCGTTATTCCCCGGAGTGATGGCATTTTCCAGGTCTTCGTCTGTAATCCCTGAAAAAAGGGCATCAACATCAAACAACAGGCTTACGTCATATGCTTTATTTTTTTCCAGCTCAGGCGAAATTGCGGAGGAATTGAATTCCAGGTCAATATCGGATTTGAAAGTGACAATAATGGGCTGGAAATTCTTATAATTTTTCCGGTTTAAATGAAAGGAATTTTCAGGTGACAGGCGCAATTTGAAGGTGTAATTTGAATAGCTGCCAATAGGAATGTCCATGCTCAGGCCTAATGCCTGTTCGTTTTCCAGCTTGTATGAAGCACCATTCAGTTCTTTTTCAATTTCAACAGGCCCCGCTTTGGTCCTTTCCCCGCTAAACGTAAGCCGCTCAACGGAAAGGTTCACCGAGGTATTCAGCTCCGAATCAGGATCAGCGGACTCAAATTCCGCTTTCAAGTTGACGCTGCAGGGTTTGCTGTATTTGTATTTATTGCACGATAGCAAAAAAACAAACAGGAAAGCAACATATTTGAACCTGATTGGCATGTATTTTCGTTTTAGTTTAATTTAATGATGCCCGATTTAAAAAAAGGTTGGAATTTTTCTTCTATTTTTCGGATGCCGGGGCAATTTCTTTTGCTTAAAACACCCGAAATTACTGCGAATATACTTCTTTTTTTCCAGAGCCGCAAAATCTCCGGAAAAGCGTTCAGGCTTTGCGGATTGAAAATAGAGAAACACTTTCTTTTTGTGCCGTATTTTTATAATATCTTTATATCATATGCGCTAATTTTGTCTCATGGAACAAGGCAAACATATCTCGAAAAAGCGGCTGGTAAACCAGTTATTACTTAGCATTTTACTGGTAACCGGTGTTTCGGCGCTCTGCTTTTTCTCCCTGGGCTCAGGCAATTACCGCATCGTGGCCCTGCTCCTGCTCGTCACTGTCTCCATCATTGCGATGTTTTTTGACATCTGGGCGGTGCTCACCGGCGCTGTGCTGAGCGCCCTGATCTGGAATTTCCTCTTTATTCCGCCGGTTTTTACCTTCCACATCAACGATGCGGAAGACATCCTGATGTTCCTGATGTATTTCCTGGTAGCGCTCATCAACGGGATGCTCACCTTCAAAATCCGCCAGGTGGAAAAACGCGCCCGCGAAAAAGAAGAAAAAGAAAAGGTTATCAAACTTTACAATACTTTGCTGAATTCGCTTTCGCATGAACTGCGCACCCCGATCGCCACCATCATCGGCTCCGTTGACACGCTCAAACAGGAAAGCGGGATTTCCGAGTCCAACCGCCGGATCCTGCTGCAGGAAATCGACCTGGCGGGCAGCCGGCTCAACAAACAGGTGGAAAACCTCCTGAGCATGGGACGCCTTGAAAGCGGCATGCTTAAGCCCAAACTGGACTGGGTCGATATCAGCGAGCTCATTCGCAGCATCATTTACCAGTTTTCCGACATCAAAAGCCACGAAATCGTGTTTTATGAAAGCGTGGAAGACCTGCCGCTCTACAAAACCGACGGCGGTATCCTGGAACAGATCCTCTACAACCTCATCCAGAATGCACTTTCCTATACGCCGGCCGGCTCCAAAGTAACCGTCGAGATCGACCAGGAGGCAGAAGGTCTGTATATCGAAATCGCCGACAATGGCAAAGGCTTTCCGAATGATGCCATTCCCCATGTTTTTGATAAATTTTACCGGCTGCCACACACCAAAACCAATGGTGTCGGTCTCGGACTTTCGATTGTAAAAGGCTATTGCGAAGCGCTGAACGGGAATATTATCCTGGAAAACAAACTGGAAGGCGGCGCGCGCTTTACGCTTGAAATTCCGTCCGAAAAAACCTTCATTAACAAGCTGAACCATGAATAGCCCGCTGATTCTCATTATTGACGACGAGCCGCAAATACGGAAACTGCTGACGATCAACCTCGAAAGTAACGACTACCGGCACATCGAAGCAGAGAACGGCGAAACAGGCATCAAACTGGCCGCCAGCCACAATCCCGACCTGGTTTTGCTGGACCTCGGCCTTCCCGGCATGAACGGCCAGCAGGTCCTGAAAGAACTGCGAAGCTGGTACGATAAGCCGGTCATCATTCTTTCCGTCCAGGACGACGAGGACGAGATCATCCGGGCGCTCGACAACGGCGCCACCGATTACCTGACCAAACCTTTCCGTACCGGCGAATTACTGGCGAGAATGCGTTCCAGCCTCAAACGCGAGCTGCGGGGCCAAAGTGTACACAGCCTGGCTGAATTCGACAATTTAAGCATCGATTATGTGGCCCGCATTGTCAAGCGGGGAAAAGAAACGCTCAAGCTGACCCTCACCGAGTACAACCTGCTGCTGCTGTTTGTCAAAAACGAAGGACGCGTGCTCACCCACCAGTACATCCTGAAAGAAATCTGGGGAGTAGGCCATCAAACCGACACCCAGTATTTACGCGTTTTTGTAGGCACTTTACGCAAAAAGATCGAAGAAAACCCACTTCAGCCCAAACACATCATTACCGAAAGCGGCGTAGGATACCGGTTTTGTTAATTTGAAGTGCTACTACGCACATTCTTCGTAGATTCGGTAGCATGGAGTTTTCCTAAAAATCCACGAATAGCACAGCCTACGACCGCCGAAGGCAGCAGCGCAGCTAATCCATGAATATACACTAATGTACGAATCTACCAATTTCGCGCAGCGAAAGAATTCTCCATTCTCCATTCTCCATTTTCAATTTTATATTTTCTTTATACCTCCCGCCCGCTTCTTTACAGCATCTTTATGGAATAGCCCGGAACTTTGTTCTATCATTCCATAGCACATGAAAAACACGAAAAACAAAGTCACAGCGGCCGGTTTATTAGTAGCCCTGGGCATCATCTACGGGGACATCGGTACCAGTCCCCTCTACGTTCTCAAAGCTGTCGCAGGCGAACGGCCTGTTAGTGAAACACTGATTTACGGGGGCGTTTCGCTCGTTTTCTGGACCCTCGTTTTCCAGACATCGATCAAATACATCTGGCTGACGCTCAAGGCAGACAACCAGGGTGAAGGCGGCATTTTTTCCTTGTATGCGCTGGTAAAACGCTATTGGAAAAGCCTGAGTATTTTTGCGATGATCGGAGCTACAACCCTCATTGCCGACGGAATCATCACCCCTCCTATTTCCGTAGCTTCAGCCGTAGAAGGCCTGGCCATGATCGACAGCCTGAAACACATCCCGACGGTGCCGATCGTGGTGGTGATCCTGTCCCTGCTTTTTTTCTTCCAGCGTTTCGGGACGCAGCGCATTGGCAGCTTTTTCGGCCCGGTAATGCTTGTTTGGTTCAGCATGCTTTTTGTGCTCGGCTTCAGCCAGGTGCTACAGCATCCGGGCATCGTTAAAGCCCTGAACCCGCTTTACGGCTATGATTTGCTGGTCCGTTACCCGAAAGGTTTCTGGATCCTGGGTGCAGTTTTCCTCGCAACAACCGGCGCCGAAGCCCTGTACTCCGACCTGGGACATTGCGGACGGAAAAACATCCGCATCACCTGGTTTTTTGTCAAAACCTGCCTGGTGATGAATTACCTCGGACAGGCATCCTGGCTGATGAACGATGCCGGGGCGCACCTCAAAGGCCGCAACCCCTTCTTTGAGATCATGCCGGAATGGTTCCTGCTGCCGGGGATCCTGGTTGCAACAGCCGCGGCCATCATTGCCTCTCAGGCCCTCATCAGCGGAAGCTATACATTGATCAGCGAAGCGATGAACCTCAATTTCTGGACCCGTGTTGCTGTTCGGCAGCCTTCCAACATCAAAGGCCAAATCTACATTCCCAGCATTAACACGATTCTCTGGATCGGCTGTATCCTCATGATTTTGTATTTCCAAAGTTCCACCCACATGGAAGCCGCCTACGGTTTTTCGATCACCATTACGATGATGATGACGACCATTTTGCTCAGCTACTTCCTGTTATTTAAGCTCAAATGGAACAAGTTTTTCGTGATCGGCATCCTGCTCGTATTCGCTACGGTAGAGTTTTCTTTTTTCATCGCCAACGTGGCCAAAATTAAGGAACGCTGGATGTTTCTCTTCTTCGAAATTTTCATTTTCATGGTGATGTACACCTGGTTCTATGCCCGGAAGATCAACAACCGTTTTACGAAATTTGTTGAGCTGGGCAAATACGTGGACCGCATCCGGGAATTGAGCGAAGACGAGGAAATCCCGAAATTCTCCACCCACCTGATCTACCTTACCAAGGCCAATAACCGGCACGAAATTGAGGAAAAAATCATCAATTCGATCTTTTCGAAAAAGCCCAAAAAGGCCGATGTTTACTGGTTCCTGCACATCAATCGCACGGAAGAGCCCTATACGCTCAGCTACGAAGTTTCGGAACTGATTGATGATAAGGTGATCAAAGTCAACATCCATGTAGGTTTCCGGATCATCCCGAGAACGGAGCTTTATTTCAAAAAAATCGTCCAGGAACTGGTCAAGGCCCGCGAGCTGAAACTGCACATCCGCCCCGACGGCAGCACGAAATACAACAGCGAGCCCGATTTTAAATTTGTCATCATTAAAAAATTCCTTTCGGTAGAAAACGAATTTACAATTCGGGAAGACCTGCTGTTGAACGGCTATTTCTTCCTGCGCAAAATGGGACAAAGCGACGAGCGCGCCTTCGGCCTGGACAAAAGCGATGTCGTGACGGAACAGGTCCCGCTGGTTTACCACCCCATAAACGGCATTCACCTGAACCGGATTGAGCACAATTCCCATTGATTACAGTGATGAACCCGGAAAAAATCAAACATATAGGAACATTATTAAACTACATTGGGCACATAGAAAACAATAGGCAAAACTTACTATGTTTCTATGTGGTTCATTGGAAATTCCTAATTTCCCGCCAAAAATAAGGGTTTTGCTTGAAAAATCCCCCTTTTGGCTAGTAATCTGGTGAATATTCAGAGGCGTTTACAAAATTAAAGGTACTAATAATTTCTTTTATCTTCTTCTTTTTACTTATCAATTTTTATGTTTAATCAAATAGAAACGCCCCTCGTTAAAAGGGGCGTTTCATTTAATCTAACTTGTCAATTTATTTCTTTGTAAAGATAGAATCCGTCGAAACTTTTGATTCACCGTAGGGCGTTTTCATAACAACCGAATCTTGGGTAACTGTTACAATTGTTCCGTCTGAGTTGTTCATAATAATAGCATCGTCGGTTACGACTGCTGAAATTTCTCTGTCATTGCAAGAAATCAATAGCAAGCAAATTGATGCACAATAAAATATTTTCATAGCTATGTAGTGTTAACTTGAAAAAGGGCGGGAACCTTTCCCGCCCTATAACCTATTATTTTTTCATCATTTTCTTAGTCGCTACAACTTTGCCGTCAGCAACCAAAGAGTAAGTATAGATACCTGAACTCAGATCGTTGGCGAACACAGTTAATTGTCCGTTACCACGTTCAACAATATCAACGGAGTTGATCAGTTTGCCGTTAGCATCGTAGAAGTGGATTTGTGCCTGTTGTACCGTTGACGGAATGCTGTAATCAATTACCGTTGATTCCGCAAACGGGTTCGGTACGTTTTGAGCCAAAACAATTGTATTCCGATTGGAGAGCGTTACGCTGATCTTCTGCGCAAGTTGTCTTTGAACTTCTTCCGGTGTTTGCTGAATGGCCTGTTGATTCATTTCGCAAAGCGTAGGCAGCAAAGTAGAAAGACAGGATTCCAAACGCGCCAGACGGTCGTTAAGATCGTTTATAGTTGCTTGCTGATTGGTAACAGTTGTATTGAGGGCATTAATCACCGAATCTTTATCCTCAATTTTAGCATTCAATTCGTCGATACTTTCCACCACAACCGGCACAACCTTATTGTAATCAACGTGCATATAGTTGTCGTCGTCCATGAAAGTCAAAAGCGGGTCAACCTGGTTTACTTCCTGGGCAATGAAACCAACGTGGTGCGCCGAATCGAAATTCATTTCAGGATGTCCGGTATAATCCCAATCGAAAACCACACCACGCAAGGCCAGAACCTTATCCAATGAATTGGAAAGATCGTTTACATTTGTTTTCAGGCTTTGATCGGAAAGCGTTTGTTTGTCAACCTTTTCGTTGAGTTCAAGCAAACCTTGTGTATTGAGTGTAGTCAGGCCGTTATAGTTAATGGATTTATACGAAAGCGGTGCGACAATTTCATTATTCAGGGAATCGTATTCGCCCGGGTGGTAACTATCAATAACCAATTCAGGGAAAACGTTCATTAAATCCTGGGCAACCAAACCATGCTGCAACTGTTCAGGGAAACCAAATTGTTGAAAATCTCCCGTATTGAATTTGTAGTTAACCGGTTTCAAATCTTTTAAGCGTTTTAAAACGTCTGTTTCTTTCCGAATATCATTCTTAAACATTTGATCGGAGTTGTAAACCATTCCGGCAACCTCAACCGTTCCGTTGAAATATCCTGAGCGTGTATTTGAGCCTGCTGGCCCGTAAGCCGTTGACCAAACACCAAAATTAGAGTTGCTTCCGGTGTTTGCTTCAAATTTACCACCCACGCTCTGATGCTGAACAACGTTAGTTGCATTGAATCCTTTCCCCCAAACACCGATGTTTCTTCCTGCACCTTGTCCGGCAAGGCCGCTAACTCCTACCTGTGTTGAATTGGCAGGACTTGCGCCCGTTACAGAGGCCTGAAGACCGTAGCTATATGTGTTGATCGAGTTTGTTGAAACACTTGCGGTAATCCCTTTGTTATAGTGAGCCAAGCCCGCAGTAAAAGCACCGGCAACGTTATAAACATCAGGAAATGCAGGGTTTTGTGCTGCGGTTGCTGATGCTACGATCCCATAAAAGGAAATATCGTCAATACCTGCCTGATCTTTGTTTTCAAATGCCGCAGCAATAGATTTTGTGTTTGTATTTCCTGGATAATCCTGCCACACATTTAATTTAGCAGGGTTTGCCGTAGTAGCGACACAATCAAAACCAATTAAAACCCGATTTTTTAGTGCGTCCCCCTGATCGGTGAAGTAGAAGTTCTTATTGTTCAAATCAATTTTTGAATCGGTAGAAAGCTGCCCGCCCGTAGATGAGCAAGCGACAAATCCGGCTGCGTCAGTCCAGCGCAACACGCCAAACTCGTCCACCATCACATATTTTTTGACGTCTTCGTCTGCCTTAAACATTTCATCCGGCAAATACCGCAAACGGGCATTTCCAATGACATCGAGTTTTTGGGTTGGTTGTTGGTTTACACCAAGTGCAGAAAAGTCCCCGATACCAACTTTACCATACCAAGGGTGAGCATCATAAGCGGCATCGTCTTCATTGTCATAGGTATATGTTCTATCAAAACCTGGGTAAATGCGGAACATTTCCGAGCCTTGAAGATCGCGCGAATAGGTGTTTTCTGTTGCGTCCAATTGGTTAGCTGAGAAAATGAAACGGAAAACATCAGCCGATGCAGGGTCTTTGCTTCGATCACCCCACGCAAGCACAGCATCCATACGTTCGCTGTTGTTGATTGCGCCGCTTGTTTCTTCGGATTTAAGTCCTAAAAACACATGATTTTTGCGGTTTGAAACAAACATCCCTAAATCCATCCAAGGACGCCACCCAAGCGGGTCTTGAAAGTTGGCCACTTGTGAGGAATTACCACCGGTATTATATCCCAAATGAAGTAAGCTCATGGGCTGCGTTACCGGAAAATCACCTTGTTGCGATATTGCAACGCGGGTTGTATTCGCCGATGAAGTCAAACCGCCATACAATGCACCCTGGTTCATAGTCACTGCCCCAACGGATGTAACGCGAAGGCGCTCGCTGTTTTCGATATTGCCCGGGTTATCGTCTGAATCTGTCTGAATGACCAAACTCGATGCTTCCTGCCAACGCAGATACGCATTTAAGTGGCGCATAACGGCAGAGCCGGAATTCTGAATATCATTGTCAATTCCGAAGCGTAAACCATCGTTTAGCGTTTCGCCTGTTCCAACCGCAACGGGGTTGGTGTTTTGCTGCCTGTACGTGATCTGGGAAAAACCATAAGGCTCAAAATTTGCCCCCACGCGATGCGCATAACTCAGGTGCAAAAGGGATTGAGCGCCGACATAGTTTGCAGGAGAAGAGTTCACCTCTGTATTTCCGAAGGTTGACCCCAAACCAACGCGCCCGTTCGGGTTAAAACGCATGATGTGCAAGCCGTCTTCATCGTCCGTGCCTGTCGTTGTGTTTTCCAATCCGATATGCGGTCCCGCAGTTTGTCCCATGAATCGGAAACACATTTCATCGGTTATTCCCAATCCTGGAGGGTTATCACTCCACCCGAAAACGGTTTCCGAATTGTCCTGAGCCGTTCCGATTTTCCGCAAACCGATGTAACTTAAATCGCTGTTACCTGTAAATGTAATACCTGTTTGCATCCAACTCCGATAACCGAGTTCCTGAACCTGTGTTCCAGGACCGTTCAAATGCAAGAGGGAAAAAGCACCTTTGGTATCGTAAATGGAAAGCCCCGTTGCGAGGGACGGGCCATCGTTGCCCAAGAGCATATAACCGGATGTATTTACGGTTTGAAGGCCAGTATAACCATTAATTGGATATTGTGAACCTGGAGTAAAAAAACCATTTAACTTCATTCGTTTTGTGCTGTTCGTATAAGTGTAAATGGGGGAGTTAAAAAAAGTTCCGAAAATATTAGCAGTTGAACCCGGTAATCCGGTATTTCCGCCTTTGTACCAATCTTGGTATTGGACACTAGGGTGTGGGGTTCCAAACGCAGCAACCTGAGAAATTAAAGTATAAGGCATAATTAACCCGATACTGAATATTATTTTTTTCATTTTATAAAAGCGTTATTCTCTTATCAAATGAATCAAACCGTTTTTTAATTTTTCACCCGATGGAGTATGATAAATTAGCTTATAAAAGTAAACGCCATCCGTGCAGGCTTTTCCGTTGCTAGTTCCATCCCAGATCAAATTCTGAGTGTTTAATATCGTAACAATTTCCCCCCAACGATTAAAGATTTGCATTTCAGGCTCAAAACCAGAATAAACACTAATGTCAATTATATCATTAACCGCATCATCATTTGGAGTAAATACATTGGGGATGGAATAATTTACACAGCTATTTTCTTCTGGTAAGCCAATTTCCAATAGCGAAACACTATCAATGTAATAGTTTAGTGCACCAGGCCAGAATGGACTGCTTTGAACGAAGGCAGTATCATCAGTTACATTATCAAAAAAATAGCCTAACATTAAATATTTTTCACCACCTGACGCGATAAAGTTCCCCTCGATTTTTGTCCATGCAGACGTGTCCGGAATAATTGTTTGATTATAATATTGAGCGGGAAAGGTTTGTAAATTACTTTCAAAACTATTTGTCGAATCGCTGGAAAGATAGATGCCTAATCTTCCTACTCCGTGTGTAGAATAATCCGAAAGGGAAACATACATTGAAAACTTATATTCATAACAAGGCTTTAGTTCAGATAATAGTTTTGTTTGAGGATATTCTCCTTCATAACTATTGCTGTCAAACCAACCAATTACAAGACCAATATAAGCGTTACCATCACAGGCAGGTTGATAGCCCCAGAAATTTTTAGGGACATCAACAACGGAGTTGTTACAAGCGTTATAATAGTCAGGGGTTCCAAAAGCAGTCCACCAACCTTTAGCCTTTTCAAATTCCCCATTATTAAGCTCATTTTCAATCGGACAAGACGAAAAATCCTCAAAACTCCCATTGGGAACCAGGTTTTGCGCCATTGACCTCACAGAAATAAGCCCGAGAATGATATAAATTAAAAAACGGTTCAATCTATCGATAAAAGTAATTAAAAAATTGAATTTCCTATTCACTACGCCTCATAGGACGGCTCGCAAATGCCCTCATCTAATAAACGGATTTGCCGTGGTTAAGTTGGCTAATTTTTCATATTAAACAGCGATTAAATTAAACGTATAAAATTCGGTATTCAAAACGGTTTAAAAAACCCTAAAAAACCAGGGTATTTGCCCCCTTGTTTTTTAGGGGGACTTCACACCGGTATATTTCAAAACTATAAAGTTATTTTTAAATATCAAAATATTTAATTTTTATAACAGACTGAAAAACAAGTATAAATACGTGTTTTTAAAATTAAAAATCCAGTTTTTTTGCGGGTTTCGGAGGTGTGAAAAAAATTATAATTTTCTCACTTTTGTTTCGTTTTTGTATAGCTTTTTGATCTTTTCAGAACAGTCAAAGGATTGTATTTGTGTTTCGAGTTCCTGCTTTAAGGTATGCAGTTCCAACAAGTCTTTAAAGTCCTTCGTTTCCGTTTCGGCCAGGTACATATTTTGAACAGAAAGAAGCTCATTAAAATAGTGTCCGTTTGTATTAACCTGCTCGATGGCTTCTTTTAAAATATCGACGTCGCACGATTTAGAAATAAAACCGTTACAATTAGATACTATTCCTTTTTGTACAAAAAGATTTTTGGTATAAGAGGTAACAAAAATTACTTTGCTTTGGGGGTGAAGAATTCTTAGGTTCAAGGCAGCGGAATATCCATTCATAATGGGCATTTCTATATCCATTAAAACCACATCGGGTACAAGTTTAAAAAGCTTGATCTGGTGCAAAAAGTCTTTGCCGTCATGGGCAATTAAAATGACTTTAAAATTTTCAAACTGATTGAGAACCATTTCCAGGCTTTCACAAACGATCTTATGGTCGTCAACAATGGCAATTTTGATCTTTTTCATGTTTATGGATTTATGAAAAAGAGCAGGCGCGGCGCTCAATCTACTGCTCATCAGGTGCCGCCAAGCACCCACGTACAAATAAACCAAGACAACCGCGCCCGTTTCGGGTGCGATAGACTATTTGCTTTTGTACGTTCTTTATATTTGGCGGCTTTGATGAGCAAAGAACAAAAGACTACGCTACTCTTAATATGTTACAATCTTATTTTCTCGATATTTTACAGTGTTTTATATACAAATATAAGTTTTTATTTCGATCAATTTTGCATCTTTTTTGTCAAAAAACAGAAAATAAAGATTAATGCAGACCAATGCAGGTAAATGCAGATCAATGCACACCAGGTTTGAACTTTTAGCACCTTTTGGGCTTCCATCCGGAAAAGTATATTTTCAACTGCTCTGTTTTGGATTTTGCAACTTCCAGAAGCAAAGTTTCCTTAGCGCATTTTGTAGCAAAACAAACAGAAAGACCTATTAAATTCTATTAAAAACTATCAAATTCTATGGAAAACTATGGAATTTGAAAAACGAAGGTTTTCCATTTCCCGAACTTTGTAGTAAAATAAGGCAAAATGAAACCACTAAATACCATCAAATCTCACTATTTACCCCTAATCACCACTATTTACACAACGGATGTTTTAAAGATGCCGGAACTTTGTAGAAGAATCGGAAAAAAAACAACCAAAAACAACCAAATACAACCCATTCTCGCCCTTTTCACCAAGAAAGTTTTGAAAATGGCGGAACTTTGCAATAGAGGGGTAAAAATGGAACTATGAAAATATGCATTTTATGCCATTTTATGCCACAAAATGTAAGTTTTTACACGCGACTATTTTTTAGCGTCGGAACTTTGCAGGAAAAGGTAAAAAGGGACTATTAAAATATGCATTATTATGCAAAATGTTGCAAAAAGCGGCAATTTTTTCCAAGCGTTTTTTTAAAGCGCCGGAACTTTGAAGTAGGGATTAGAAAATAAATTGAAAAATGAGGCCAGGGAAGGAATTACAAGACACAAAATGCGTCGAAATACATCAAAATGCGCAAGATGTGTCAGGTTGCACGAGGCGTTAATTTGGAACGTCAGAACTTTGTAGTAAGGGTAAAAATTATGCGCCCTAAACAGGCAAAACAGTAACCCTAATTTACCGCTTTGTGGAGTAAATTGGAGTAAAGAGGAGTATTTTGGAAAAGCTAAGGTAAACATTGACCTAATTTTGCAGTACATGAGGGTAGTTGAATTTAAAAAAAATGGCGTATGGAGTAGGAAAAAACATCCCCAAATATCCCCGAACATCCCCAAACATCCCCAAATTGGGTCGTTTGTCAAACGGGATAAATCAAAGTGTCAGAACTTTGTAAAAACAGAATAGAAAAGCAACAAATTATTTAATTTAAAACAAACACAAGATGAAAAAAATTCCTTTCGAAGACGATCATCTGAGCGATGAAAGCTTCGGCATTAACGGACTGGATCATTCCATGTACGAAGATGAAGAAAACAAACGTAAAAAGAAGAAAAAACACAAAAAAGACAAAACACAGCAGTTAAACGGTTCCGGCCCCGCTGAAACACCACAGCCCGAACTGGGCGCATTATCCTTTACCGATAGTCCGGTAGGTTGGTACAATGCCCAGGAAGCCAAAGGCAACATCGGAAATGCAGCCCTAAAAGGATTGATTGACGTGGGGGCAACGGCCATCGGTTCAACCTACATTGCCGCCGCCTTGGGCAAATATGCGCCTTACGTGGGTGCAGCCATTGCCATCGTAGGGCATTACATGGGCGATAAAACCGGAATAATCCGCACCATCGGTACGGGTATTGTGGCCTATTCAATTGCTAAATCGAAGGAAAATAATTCCGAAGATTCCACCTTACTTGCACGGGTTTATGGCGTAAAAGACGAAATCGTTCGCGCGTTCCTGCTCAAGAAATACAAACTCGAAGAAGGTGTTAGCGGTCTGGACGATGTAACCATTGAGCCAACGGCTGAATTGGTGGACATCAAGGTAAAACCCCACACAGAGAATACCGCAGATTTGGAAGGAAACCCGTTCGATCAGGACGAAAGCCAAATGGAAGGTTTGGATTTTAGCGAATTTGACAAATACGATAACTTCTTAGCCAGGGAAGCCGAACAATTCGCAGCCGAAAACGAACATTTACAGGGTTATGAATTTGACCAGGACGAGCCGGATCTCGATGGCTATGAAGAGGATTTTACTTCCCCGGATTATGAAAATGAGCTCAACTATTCGCCGCCTGTTCAGGCAGACCCTGACACTGAACTTTTAAACCTTGATATGGGTGCTTTTGATGACCCTAAG